>DASVBA010000586.1:0-5604 GCA_036376095.1 Chryseolinea sp. | reverse complement strand
ACGGACTGGAAGCTCTTAATCTCAGTGCGACGTTCCCGTCCTTTCCCGTATTTCTCAAGAAGGTTTTGGTAATATTTGATCGCGTAATCTGTAAGATGTTTCAGGTTGTACTCCGTATCCTTCAATTCTTTTTCGAGATCGCGCATCAGCTCATCGGCCTTAAACGCATCGAACCTGGAAATACGTTTGATCTTGATCTCAGTAAGTCTTATGATGTCATCGCGGGTAATTTCGCGATAGAACTTTTTCTTATGGGGTTTAAGTCCCTTGTCGATCGTATCCAGCACTTCCTCCCAGCTTTCAGCTTCTTCAATGTCACGGTAGATCCTCTTTTCGATGAATATCTTTTCAAGGGAAGAGAACAGCAGTCGTTCCATCAGTTCTGCTTTCCTGATCTGAAGCTCTTGTTTAAGAAGAGCAAGCGTCTGATTTGTATTATACTTCAGGATCTCGCCCACAGGCAGGAACTGAGGCTTGTCCTCAACAATAACGCATGAGTTAGGCGAAATACTGATTTCACAGTCTGTAAAAGCATATAACGCATCAAGAGCTATCTCGGGTGACTGACCAGGATGAAGCACTATTTGAATCTCCACATCCTTGGCCGTGTTGTCGATCACCTGCTTTACTTTTATCTGGCCTTTCTCACTCGCCTTCACGATGGATTCCATCAATGATGTTGTCGTCGTGGAGAATGGAATTTCTTTTATGACAAGTGTCTTTTTATCCAGGATGTCTATGCGTGCCCTTACCTTGATCTTTCCGCCGCGCAAGCCTTGATTGTATTCAGAAAAATCGGCGATCCCTCCTGTGAAAAAATCCGGGTATATCTTCGGATTCTTTCCCTTCAACACTTCGATGGAAGCTTTTATAAGTTCGCAAAAATTATGAGGAAGTATTTTTGTTGACAGACCAACGGCTATACCTTCCACACCCTGAGCCAATAGCAGCGGAAATTTTACGGGCAGTGTAACAGGTTCCTTCTTACGACCATCATAAGACAGTTGCCATTCTGTTGTCTGCGCGTTGTAAGCCACTTCAAGCGCAAATTTTGAAAGACGGGCCTCTATGTATCGCGGGGCCGCAGCGCTGTCACCGGTTCTTACATCGCCCCAGTTACCCTGCGTTTCGATCAACAAATCCTTCTGCCCGATATTTACAATAGCCTCACCGATCGAAGCATCGCCGTGTGGGTGGTATTGCATAGTGCTTCCGATGACGTTAGCCACCTTATTGAAACGGCCGTCATCCATCTCCTTCAGCGCATGCATTATACGCCGCTGCACGGGCTTAAAGCCGTCCTCAATACGCGGTACGGCACGTTCTAAAATTACGTATGACGCATAGTCGAGAAACCAATTCTCATACAATCCGTCGATGGCTATCGAATGTACAACGTCCTCGCCATCCGTTTTTTCGCCTTTCGACTTGCTCAGACCGGGAGGTCCGCCCTTCCCTTTTTGCTTTTTGCTCATCTTCGTTAAGCTGTTCTACCTTTTTTCTGATCAATTAATAATTCATTCAACTTCTTCAACAATCTCCTCGTTCTTATCAACCTTATCCAATTCTATCCGCAGATTGTCGATAATAAAATCCTGGCGGTCAGGGGTGTTCTTGCCCATATAGAATTCAAGCACCTTCGCTAAATGACCTTCGCCAAGCAATACCGGCTGAAGACGAATATCATCCCCAATGAATCCTCCGAACTCGTCGGGCGAGATCTCGCCAAGACCTTTAAACCTTGTAATTTCCGCTTTGCCCCCCAGCTTCGAGATAGCGTTTTGTCTTTCTTCGTCGCTATAGCAGTAAATGGTTTCCTTCTTGTTTCTCACGCGGAAAAGCGGAGTTTCAAGGATAAAGACGTGACCGGCCTTGACCAGCTCCGGAAAGAACTGAAGGAAAAACGTCATCAGCAACAGCCTGATATGCATTCCGTCTACGTCGGCGTCTGTGGCAATGATCACCTTATTATAACGAAGCCCTTCTAAACCGTCTTCGATGTTGAGCGCGTGCTGAAGTAAATTGAATTCTTCATTTTCGTAGACCACTTTCTTCGTCAGGGCATAACAATTCAAAGGTTTTCCACGCAAGCTGAATACGGCTTGCGTTTCCACATCGCGTGATTTCGTTATCGATCCGCTTGCAGAATCCCCTTCCGTAATGAAGATCACGGAATCAACACCCTTTTCGTTTTTTTCGTCGAAATGATAGCGGCAGTCGCGGAGCTTCTTGTTGTGAAGATTCGCTTTTTTGGCCCGTTCGTTTGCCAGCTTCTTGATACCTGCAATTTCTTTGCGCTCGCGTTCGGATTGAAGTATCCGCTTCTGCAGAGCATCGGCTACTGAAGGATTCTTGTGAAGATAGATCTCCAGTTCTTTAGCGACAAAGTCACCAACGTAACCTCTTACCGTTGCGCCTTCGGGTGCCATGTTGGTAGAGCCAAGCTTGGTCTTTGTTTGAGACTCAAATACCGGTTCCTGAACTCTAATAGCAATTGCCGCTATGATACTGGCGCGGATGTCTGAGGAGTCAAAGTCTTTCTTGTAAAAATCGCGTACACCTTTAACCACCCCCTCGCGAAATGCTGCCAGGTGAGTACCGCCTTGCGTAGTGTTCTGGCCGTTGACAAAAGAATAGTATTCTTCTCCGTACTGGCTACCATGGGTTATCGCTACCTCGATGTCGTCGCCTTTGAAATGTATGATCGGATAGCGAAGATCTTCCGCATCGGACTTTTGTTTTAACAGGTCGAGAAGTCCGTCCTTTGAAAAGAATTTCTTTCCGTTGAAATTTATCGTAAGGCCTGCGTTCAGGAATGCGTAATTCCACATGAGGTCTTCAAGATATTCCGGGATGAAATGATAATGCTTGAACATCGTATTATCCGGTTCAAACTCCACCACCGTACCATTCTTTTCGTCCGTTTTTCCTAGCCGGGGATCGTTGAAAAGTACACCCTTCTTGAACTCCGCCAGCTTCGTTTGCCCGTCACGGAATGCCTGTACTTTAAAGTAATTTGACAAGGCATTAACAGCTTTTGTACCAACCCCATTGAGGCCCACGGACTTTTGAAAAGCACCGCTATCATACTTCGCTCCAGTGTTGATCTTCGATACCACATCGACCACCTTACCCAATGGAATACCCCGACCGTAATCACGAACGACAACGCGATGTTCCGTGATCTTAATGTCAATGATCTTACCATAACCCATCATGTGTTCATCGATACAATTATCCATGACCTCTTTTACAAGGACATAGATCCCATCATCCTTCGATGAACCATCACCAAGTTTGCCGATGTACATTCCAGGCCTTAACCTGATATGTTCACGCCAGTCAAGCGACTTAATGCTTGATTCATTATACTCAAACATAGCCGAAGGTTTTTCTGCTTTCCCCATAGAAGTATCCGGAATAATAAACGAAAGAATGAATAAGCCTAAAAAGTCAGTTCGCCAGTCTAAAAAATTGTGGTAGTCAAGTCCTGGAGAAGTTTGCAGATTCCTCCAGGACTTATTAAAAATTCATTTCGCACCTAATTAAACGATTTTTGAGTTTACTTCCACGAATTTCGAGAATCGAACTGTTACAAAAATTTATTAAGTAATTAACTATAAGTAGTTGTTTTTAAAATGGTTGACAACTGTTATTTAAACTGATTGATTAGCATAAATTTTCCGGTATAGACTATATATCGGCCATCCTAAAGCCCATAACACGAAAAGTCCCGTGCTCCCCATAATAAGGAACTCGATGCGGCTGTAGTCATATTCATCGCCGCTATTATATAGAGAAATAAAATTGAGGGAGACCACGAAGAAGAAGTTCAGGCAAATTACCAGGCCATAAAACCAGGTCCTGAAATCGGCGTCTTTGCGATACACGTTGTTTACCACAAAGACAAGCGCATTAACCACTGCGATGAGCGTTGCCACCAGGTAAAAGTAGTTGTCTTTGTTGATTAAGATGGAGTCCCCGCCGTTTTCATTGATCACAACCTCAAGCGGTAGCCCTGCATAGGTGTAAAGGAGATTTACCAACACCCCCAACATGGAAAGAAACCATACCGCCTTGAAAATCTTAACGCTCATGTTTGTAAATTTGGGCGCAAATTAAATGATAATTTCAGCTTGAACCTCAACCCGATTGTTTTATCCATCCCGATTTTTTTTATCCTGATTGGGATTGAGCTTCTTATTGAACGATTTACCCACAAAGACCTCTACCGCTTCCCCGACGCGATCGCCAACATCAGCTGTGGGATAACGTCCCAATTGTCGGGTTTGTTCCTGACGTTCCTGGGGATCGGAATCTATACCATCCTTTTTGAACAGTTCGCGTTCTTCCATCTTCAGGCAACCTGGTATTACTGGATCATCCTTTTTCTATTGGTTGACCTGGCTTACTATTGGGGCCACCGAATGAGCCACGAGGTTAACCTGTTCTGGGGAGGGCATGTAGTGCACCACCAAAGCGAGGACTATAACCTGTCAGTCGCCCTTAGGCAAAGCTCATTGCAGACCGTGTGGACTTTTGCGTTCAACCTTCCTATCGCCCTATTAGGATTTGACCCAATACACTTTGTGTTGGTCAGCGCGTTTAACACCTTGTACCAGTTTTGGATCCACACGGACACAATTGTGAAGATGGGTTGGTTTGAATATGTTTTTAACACGCCGTCACATCATCGCGTACACCACGGCCGGAATCCGAAATACATCGATAAGAATCACGCCGGATCTCTGATCATCTGGGATAAGATGTTTGGCACCTTTCAAGCAGAAGAAGAAAAACCGACATATGGAATAACAAAACCACTCAATAGCTGGAATCCGATCTTTGCCAATGTCAGCCACTACGTTGAGATGGGCAAGGATCTCAAGAGGATTCCTTCCTGGTCAGACAAGATCAAGTATTTATTTATGAAACCCGGATGGATGCCGGAATCGCTCGGCGGTTACAGACCTGCGCCCGAGGTAGACCGCCTCTCCTACAAAAAATATGAAACACCGTCACCGATGCTGTTGAACCTCTATGTCCTTTTCCAGTTCGTTGTTTGCCTTGTCGGAACTTCCCTGTTCCTTTTCAACGCAGGTGACTTTAGCCTGGGCGAAAAGGCTCTGATTTCGTTTTTGATCACCATGGTGGTGGTCAATTGCGGAATACTATTTGAAAATCGTCCGTGGGCTGTCTATTCCGAATGGATACGAATCATCACCTACCCTGCTTTACTGGCGATCCTAACCTACGTCAACGGATGGTCTGTATGGCTTTATCTGTTAAGCATTGTTTACCTGGTTATTTCCGGTCTCTGGTTCAATTTAATTCAAAGACGGGATGCACAGGTTCGCGTGGCATAGCTGCTTTGCCTTTTCCTTTTTGATCTTGACTTCCTGTGGACGATCCGTACCTCACATGGAAGGCATCGACGTAACCACCTGGAAAAATGATAAAAAGGGTTGCGCTGGTGAGAGGTTAGAAATGAAAGAAGCGATCCTTTCACAAAAGGATAAACTTCTTGCCTTGAGCGAACTGGATATTGTCGACCTGTTGGGGAAACCCGATCAAGAAGAACTCTACAAACGCAATCAAAAATTC
>DASVBA010000582.1:0-7272 GCA_036376095.1 Chryseolinea sp. | reverse complement strand
GGATGTAATCACCATAGCCGTCGCTGAACCAACTGCTTGGCCACGTTGGTCCTACACGCACCACACCGTTTTGATCTGTGCAATATGTAGCATTGTTAAAATAACGATACGCTTTTTCTTTGAACCGAACATCTCCGGTTTTTTCGTACCACATGGCACAAATAGAAGCGAACCTTGCAGTGTGGCTACCCATCGGAACAAAACACCAGGTTTGTTCTTTAATAGCATCCATATCTTCTGTTCCGAAAACAGACTCCACCCAACTGATGAGCGCCGGTATGTTCAAATCCATTTTGTTATCAAGCCCCGGATGGCGCATCAGGTATCTAGCGGTTTCCATGGGTGTTACCTGATTGCGATTGGTGCGGTCGGGATCGTTGGGAATGTCTTCGAAATAGGCATTCCAAATATAAGTTTTCATGGGACCGTTCTTAGAATATAGCCAGTTCCACGCAATATCACGGGCTCTTTTCCATGCGCCGAGCTCAACTTCCGTTGCGTTAATGCGCGAGGCAATACGAGCAAACTCATCAAACAAACGAATGGGTTCAATTACGTTTGCGCAGTATTCATCAATAACCAAGCCTGTGCGTGCATTAACCCGAAAGGGCCATGGTGATTTCTTTGTGTTCACTTCTGAAAAGTATTCATTGTCGCCCCCAACGTGGCGAACGTTTTTGGCAAGCGCATTGGCACAATTTATCGCCGCTTTTAGAAATGTTGAATCAGTTGTTACTTGATAAAACAGGAGATAGGCATAACCGAGTTCACCGATCTTATCCGGCTCTACGCCATGAAGCCCGTCTCCTCGCATTCCTTCCTTTTCCCACTTTGTGGCTCCAAAATATTCTTTCTCAAATGGGTTGCTGCTGGCATAGGGAACATTGGCATACTCAAAATCAGCGGGCGTTGTGCCATGCTCCAACTGGTAAGCGAGCATTCCTTTAACGACATTAATGTAGGATTCATCACCGGTGAAAACCCGATAACCCATTACAAGGCTATGCACCATTCCTGCATTTGACATAGCAGGATTGTGCATCCAACCTTCACCGGTTTTTCCAGCTTTAAATTCTTCTTCTGTTGTCAGATGTGGTCCTGAAAAGCAGCAGGTAACTAAATACATCGGCAAGCCGGTCGTCGGTTCAATCGGTGTTCCGGATTTGATAAACTCGCTTGCAAGCCTGGCCACTTGAGCGTATGCAGCCCCTGGGGTGTCCGGTCGATACCACGGCAAGATCTTCCCTGATTTATCCAGAACAATTTTATAAGCACCCAACGAATCGCGGGAAGTTCGCTTGGTGGTCTGAGCGATGACTTCATTTCGGCTTACGAGCGCCGTCAGAACATAGAAGAAAAATAATTTGTACATGGTTTTGACGAGAAGCATAGTTAAAATACGTCATCATTTACAGAACGCGGGCTTGGCCGGCGGTTCAGTGGGATGATAGATCAGTTTATAGTATTTTCGTTTTTGCACTGAAAACAAATATATACCAAAATTGTAAACATTATTATCCTGCCATGACCCGTTCTGCTTTTCGTTTTTCCGGTAAACATGTATTAATTACGGGCGGCGCCCAAGGTATTGGTTTGGAGGTCGCACACCATTTTGCGCGCGAAGGTGCAAGGCTGATGTTATTTGATGGGAACGCAGAAAACCTTTGGAAAGCGCAGGCTGAGCTGCAGGAAATAGCTATTGTTCACGTTGAACTGGTCGACGTCAGGCAAAAAGTCCAGGTCATGGAAGCTGTAGAAGCCGCGGAAAAAAATGCGGCCATTGATATTCTGATCAACAATGCGGGCATTGCTTTTGAACGCTCATTCCTAACCATAGAAGAAGATGAATGGAGACACACCCTGGACATAAATCTGACGGGAATGTTCTTTGTCGCCCAGGAAGTCTGCAAAAGAGTGTCCGTGGGAAAGAACGGTGTGGTTGTGAATATGGGAAGTAAAAACAACCTGGATGGGGAAACTGGCTGCGCTCATTACAATGTATCAAAAGGGGGAGTGTTAATGCTCACCAAAACTATGGCACTTGAGCTAGCCCGGTTTAATATCCGGGTTAACGCGGTTTGTCCTGGGTATATTCAAACGGCAATGTCAATGGAAATAGATTCTTCCGAGTTCGTCAAAGATTTTGTAGATCACTACATTCCTATGAATCGAACGGGCAAAGTAGGGGATGTTGCGCCGGCATTTCTTTTTCTTGCCAGCGAAGAAAGTAGCTTTATGACTGGGCAAATCATGATTGTAGACGGTGGCCAACTGGCAGGACAAAAACCCTACAATTCCTTGATTTGAAGCAAGCTATAATCTATCCGGCTAGGTTTAACGATTTCCCACTTTGGTTCGGAAAATACTTCAGCGTTTGGCGTATTCGTTGCAACCCAACCCCAACACGTTGTGAATTCGTTTTATAATGTAAACAATTTTACTGTATATTTGAATACAAAATAGTCTAGAGAGAAGTAAATGGGTACGATCGCAGCTAAGACACGCTCAGAGGAAATAGCTGAGCGATCCGCACGGCACATCGCCGGCGGTGTGGTTTCATTAAATCGAAAAGTGAATCCAAGTATCGTCTTTGAAAAGGCAAGAGGTAGTAAACTCTATGATAGCGAAGGAAAAGAATATATTGATTACCATGCTGCTTTCGCTCCCTTCATACTTGGCCATAATTTTAAGCCTGTCAATGACGCTGCGATAGAAGCACTTAGCAATGGCTGGTCCCTAATGGGTTCGGGCACCACCCTATGGGAAAGCAAACTATCGGAATTGCTATGCGCAATTGTGCCTTCCCTTGAGCTTATACAAATTACAAACACTGGAAGCGAGGCGACGGCGCATGCCATACGTTTGAGTCGTGCGTTTACGGGGCGCGACGACATTATTGTGACGCTGGGTGGATACAACGGGTGGCACAATGAAGTAGCCCGGTCGGTTATGCCGACTATAGAACAAATTGGACCCTTTGTGCGAGCCGGTGAGTATCCTTTTTACTCGATGTCTGCCGGCATTCCCGAAGACACAATGAAGCGAGTACACGTTGTTAATTTCAACGACCTTGAATCCATTGAATATGTGATGCGAAAATATCCTATCGCATGTGTTATCACAGAACCGGCCTTGCAAAACATTGGCGTGGTGAAACCATTGCCAGGTTATTTGAGCGGGTTAATCAAACTCTGTGAACAGTATGGCGCGGTGTCTATTTTCGATGAAGTCAAAACTGGATTTCGGACCGGATTGGGCGGATATCAGGGCTATGCAGGAGTCTCACCTGACCTTTCAGTGTTCGGCAAGGCGGTAGCAAATGGATTTCCCCTCGGTGTCATTGGAGGTAAGCGCGAGATAATGTCTTTGTTTGACGATCCGCATCCGCAAAAAAGAGTTTTGATTGCAGGAACCTATAACGCACACCCGGTTAACAGTGCAGCTGCAATAGCAACCCTCGAATTCTTGCGGAACCCAGAGGTTTATAAAAAAATCGACCGTGTAAGCAATTCACTTTATTGTGGTTTAACGGATCTTTTCAATGAAAAAGGGAAGCCTTTTGTGCTTGTAAACAATGCGTCAGCATTTTGCACCTACTTCTGTGAAAGTGAACCGCATAATTTGCACGACATTTTGAATAGCCATGATTTCGAGTTTGACATCAAATTCAGACTTGAATTAATCAAGCACGGCATCTACCACATTCCACTTCCCTGTAAGCAAGGTTCCGTAAGCTATTCGCATAGTGACGAAGATATCCAACGTACCCTCGAGACTACACGGTCGGTTTTGAAGGGAATATAGTATATAATTTAAGTTGTTCTGAACCTATGACGGAGACGATCCAAACCTGGAAAGCCAAGAATCGAAAAGGAGCTGTTATACCAAAACGGCATTACGATCAACTATCATCATTTATTCTCACCAAGCTGAGGAATACTGATGGAATAACGCTCCTTGAACTGATCGAGCATGCTAGGGCGGAAATTGCTAAGGACTTCGGAGATAGCGTTTCCTACCTTTTGTTAATTGTGAAGAAAGACCTTGAAGTAATGAGCATTATCACGATAGAAAAACTTCCTGATCGTACTCAATTTATTTCACTAAAAAAGAGAAGCGCAAGAAAAACTAGCTATATGGATAAAGTCAGGAAGGTGGAATTCAATTCAAACAAGAACTAGCACCATGGATATCGAGACAAAAAAACTGAATGGCCGGCTCGAAAAGATAATTGATCTCTTCAATCAGTCGCAATATCCATCAATTGCCGGGCTGAACCGTAACCGCTACTATTACATTCAGAAAAAAGAAGAATTGGCTTTACTTGACGAAGAGATTCAGAAAGCAACCGAGCGAATAAAAGTATTAAACGACAGAATTCATACCACCCGGTTGGATGTATTTCTTAATTGGCGTAACGACTTTCGCATTCTTTCAAAGTTAGAAACTCCAGCACCAGTGGAATCCACTACCCGTGTGCGGAATAAAACGATTCTTTGAATTTCAAAACACCAATTGTTGCCTAAAGATTGAAGTAGCCAGAATGACGTACATTGATAAACTTTCAATGCAGTTGCGACAAACTATCCTGGTTTATCATACAGGTGACAGTAAATAAAAAGGTTGAGCATGCGATTCTTCAGCTCAACTAGGCAACTTACATGGTGGACACCGATGGTAAAAATCGCTATCGACAGGCTGAAAACTGGCTAACCGACGGCTACGGTGATTACGTGCGTCACTATCTAAGAGCGATGGCAGTTATGTCATCACTAGCTCCGCCAGATGAAGACCACTCCTCTCGTCTACCTCAGTCATACAACAAGCCGGTTATGCAGGAATTATTCAATAAATTTCTGGTACCGGTTGTTCGCAATGTTGATGTGGCGAACGTAAAGGTTTATTACAGTGCCTTCGACAACGCTGGCCTCGAGACAATACGATTGCGGTCAAATCTAAAACGGTCTTGTTAAATGATAAGCCACTCAAGGAAATGGCCGATGCTTCGGCTGAAGGATTTCAGTGGAAATGTGCTCACGGTTCATAGAATCGGCGGAAATCGTGTAGCCATAATCTACTAGCTTTCTGGGACAGTTTCTTTAAGGACAATGCCAGAGCATATTGTGCCATGTCGGGTGTAGAACCGTCCTACGTTCATAATCAAATTTAGGCAGCTCGGCAAAGAGAATAATGACTTGCGGCATCGCCGTGGCCGGCAAAAAGTATTCAAACAGAACCACGTAAGATCAGCGAGAAGGGGTTTCTCACCTTTCTTCTTGAACAAGTTTGAATCATGTCGGCTACTTCCGCACCCATCCTTTCAAAATCGGTGCTCAACACTGAAATTCCACCTGCTAAAATTTCTTTAAACGGAGAATCATTGTAGGTAATAACTCCAATCGTTCTCCCCATTCTTAAGTTTTTGTGCATTGCCTTTTTGACAATTTCTACCAGGTCGGTTTCTTCGATTACAATATATAGTTCACGCGCACGGACTTCATGAGCGCAGGCTGAGGGGATAATTTCATGTTTGAATTCGTGGTTCTTACAAAACTTCACAAACCCGTCCAAGATTCCTGTGCAATAGTAGTTTTCGGTGGGAAAGATCAGAAACAACTTCTTGTATTTCCTTATCCTTTTAAGCCCTATAGAAAGAGCTTGCACGATGTCATTTTCAAAATCTTCAAAGACACAGCCATAGTTTCCGTCAATACCCTCAATGTCCTTATTAATCAGTAGCAACTTTTCCTTGGGGATCCTGTTTATCGCCGCCCGGGCCCGGGCTTCCTCCGATCTAAAGTGAGGCATGATTACGTAATGGTCGTACTTACCTAGGTTTTCAAGGATTATTTTTTCTAACACTCGACTGTCTGACTGATGAATCTGCAAATCGATGGTAGCGGTATCTCCTAACTTTCTTGTGAAGGAATTAAAGATCGCCTTCTTGTGATCACTCAGCTTGTTAAACACAAGCAGTATCCGGAGCCCGTTGTTCCGCGAAGTACTGGATACAAAACATCCCTTTCCTTTGATAGTAGTAATGACGCCACTTTTGCGAAGATTCCTGTAAGCTTTTTCAACCGTATCACGGGATAGTAACAATTCCTCGCTGATTTGATTTATCGATGGAATTCGGTCGCCGATCTTCACAGATCCGGCTCCTATAGTCGAAAGGATAAGGTCGGCCACTTGTTGATACTTCGGGACGCTGGATGCGCCGTCAATTAGTTCTTCGGTATTGTATAGCATATTATTTCCATTTTTTTGCCAAAGCGATCACTGGTTGGATAAATCACAAACAAAAATAAAGTATGCTAAAAATAACAAAAAATGTATACAATTTTAGCCAAATAGTTAATTATGGGGCTTTTTCAATGGATTGCAGGTATGTACAGGATGACAATATCTTGCAAATGGGTTTTATTTAACTTTATTAACTGTTTACAATTTTATACTAAAAACGTACACATGAGAAAAGCTTTACTATTTACCCTCTGCGTAATGTTGGCCTGGTACGCCAATGCGCAGTCTCGGACGGTTACGGGGACAGTAACCGATGGTACCGATGGAGCTGCATTGCCTGGTGTTTCGGTTCTTATTAAAGGAACCAATCGAGGCACTGCAACGGATGCTTCGGGACGATTTTCTATTCAAGCCGAGCCCACGGATGTTTTATCATTGTCTTTCATTGGCTTTGAAGGACAAGAAATTACGGTGGGCAATCAGACCGATTTCACTATATCAATGGTCGCGTCTATCAGCGAGCTGGCGGAAGTAGTGGTAATCGGATATGGCGAGCGTGAGAAGAAAGACGTTACGGGAGCAATCTCCTCGCTGGATTCGAAAGAGATTACCAAGAGCACGGCCATGACTCCTGAACTAGCAATGCAGGGTAAAATGGCCGGCGTATTCGTGAGCACTCCCAGTGGAAATCCTTTCGACCGGCCAAACATCCAGATCCGGGGCGTGGCAACCTTTGGCTACGCGAGCCCCTTATATGTGATCGATGGTATACCCATCTTTGAAGGTGGGGCCAGCAGTCCGAACGCAGGTCTGCAGGATATTCGCTCTCCAATTAACATTATGACTTCTATCAATCCGAGTGACATTGAGTCGATCTCGGTGTTGAAGGATGCTTCTGCGGGTGCGATCTATGGTGTACGTGCCTCTAATGGAGTGATTTTGATCACCACCAAAAAGGGCAAGAGCGGGGCGCCGCGGGTTGAGTTCAATGCACAAGTGGGGATTCAAAACGTTGCTAAGAGTTTTGAT
>DASVBA010000581.1:0-6629 GCA_036376095.1 Chryseolinea sp. | reverse complement strand
TTCAAAACTTGATCTGGACAAAATCGATAAAACCCGGGTAGGTGTGATCTGGGGTTCTGGCAATGGCGGTTTTTATACGTTTCAGAAGGAAGTAATGGAGTACGCCAAAGGAGACGGGACGCCAAGATTCAATCCATATTTTATTCCAAAAGTCATAGTTGATATCGCATCTGGCTGGATATCCATGAAGTACGGATTTATGGGATTGAACTTTACAACAGTATCGGCCTGTGCCACCTCTACAACGGCGATCATAGACGCTATGAACTACATCCGATGGAATAAAGCCGATATTATCGTGACCGGTGGCTCTGAAGCCGCTGTGAATGAAGCCGGTATTGGAGGTTTTGGAGCGTTAAAAGCGTTGTCGACACGCAACGACGATCCGGCAACGGCCTCCCGCCCTTTTGATGTGGACCGCGATGGATTTGTTATGGGTGAAGGAGGTGCAGCGCTTGTTTTGGAAGAGTACGAGCATGCAAAAGCACGAGGCGCGAAAATTTACGCAGAGGTTGCAGGCGGCGGGATGTCGGCCGATGCGTATCATCTTACGTCAACACACCCCGAGGGATTGGGAGCAATGCTTGGCATGAAATGGGCCCTGGAAGACGCAGGCTTAACACCTGGTGATGTTGACTACGTGAACCCTCATGCCACTTCAACACCCGTCGGTGATGAAAGCGAATTGAAAGCCATTTCCAAGTTTTTTGGACCTCATAAGGAAAAGCTTCTTATAAGCGCCACAAAGTCTGCAACGGGTCACTTGCTCGGTGGTGCAGGTGCTATTGAATCTATTATCTGTATAAAGGCAATCGAGACTGGCCTGATCCCGGCGACAATCAATACCAAGAACATTGATCCGACACTTCCAACTGGTCTTAACATTGTGACGGGTACAGCCATGAAAAAAGAAATACGGGTGGCCCTGAGTAATACCTTCGGCTTCGGCGGACATAATGCATCGGCCGCGTTTGTTAAGGTGTAAATTAACTGCACCAGCAGATCTTTGGATTTGACATTATAAAGCCGTCTTGAAAACACTTACGCCGGCGTTGTTACAATCAATAGTGAAGAATGGACAGTCAAGATTTAATCCGAATCATTTTGCTTTACGCTACTGAATTGTCGATAAGGGATTTAATACCTACCTTAAGCAAGCGCACCGAATCGAAAGGCACGTGAGTTGTGATCGGTGCTACCCTGCGAGGTTATTAGTGCTGAAGATGTTTTTGGGTTTGGAACCTTGTGACCAACTGAAACCTAATATGCCCTATAATGAAAAATCCAAAGCATCTGCCTATCGCTTTCAGCGTGCTGCTCGCGTGCCTCTTCCTGACGATCAGTTGCACTAATAAGCCCGCAAGCAACGACGTAGCGAGAACTCAGCAACTCACACCCCATCCACTTAATCCGCTGGATACAAGTGAGATCAAACTGGCAAGACAGATCCTGTTGGATGAAAACAAGATCGATACTACATATCGGTTCTATCTGATTAACCTTAATGAGCCGCCGAAAGCGGAAATGCTGAAATACAAAACGGGTGATCCCTTCCGTCGGGAAGCAATTGTGTCGGTGTATGACCGCAGCACTAACAAAACATATGAATCCGTTATTGATCTCATTGGAGGGAAATCACTTTCCTATTATAATGTACCGGGAGTTACTCCGGGTGCATTCCTGAAAGATTCCGTTACGGACGAAATACTCGAAAAGAACCCCGAATGGCTTGCCGGTCTGAAGGCAAGAGGTATACATCCGGATTCCGTTAATGTATCCAACGTTTTTGCCGGCGATATGGGCATCGGTCCCCCGGATCACCGGGAACTGATTTGTACACCTCAATACAAGAATAAAAAATACAAAGAAATGCTCGTACATGGTTTAGTGGCCTATGTGGATCTTACGGACCAGAAAGTACTAAAGGTGATGGACGATGGAGGTAAAGGATTCTTCAAACCTGAAGACATCAGTTACCTTGATTCAGACTCAGCTAAAGTTCTGTTACCCGAAACCAAGCCGATGAAGATCACGCAGCCGGAGGGAACAACGTATACGGTAGATGGCTTTCAGGTCACAGGCAAGACCTGGTCGTTCAGGGTGGCCATTCACAATAGGGAAGGGTTGGTGATATATGACGCAAAGTATAATGACCATGGCGTGATGCGACCTGTGTTATATCGCGCATCGATGGCAGAAATGTATGTCCCTTACGGATCCACAGACCTTACACACACCGCATGGAATTACTTTGACGGCGGTGCATACCGTATGGGGCAAATGTGGCCCAAGTTCATGAATGGATTGAAAGCGGGATCAGACGTCCCCGAAAATTCGACGTTCCTTCCGGGATTCTTTCACGACGAAAAGGGAAAACCCGTACAGATCGACAGCATGATTGCCATATTTGAAGAGTATCCCGGTCCGATCACACGTCATGGTAAATTTACCCACGATGCCCGTAACCTGGCCGTTAAGTATTTCACCAAAATCGGTAATTATGATTATGGCTTTAAGTGGGTATTTCGCGAGGATGGGACCATCGACCTTAAGGCTGAGCTAACGGGCATTGTTGGCATCAAAGCGGTGAACAGGACCACTGATTTACCTGGCGACGACGATGAAAGCTACAATGGAGTGTACTATGGTACGTTGGTAGCGCCACACGTTGAGGCGGTGAATCATCAGCACTTCTTTTCATTCCGTCTCGACCTCGATGTTGACGGAACGGAGAACATCGTGGAAGAAATGAACACGGTAGCCCTGGCTGCCAGCGATAAGAATCCATGGAACAACGCATTTGTGCGGCAAATGTCCCTGATCAGAAACGAAACCGAGGGACAGCGTAACTTAAATGCGGCAACAAACAGGCATTGGATGGTGGCAGATTCCAAAGCCGTTAATTCCCTTGGACAACAGAAAAGTTACGTGATCATGCCGGGTCACAATGCCTCACCGCTTGCGGCACCGGGGTCCGGGCCACGTAAGATGGCAGACTTCCTGGAGAGCCAGTTCTGGGTAACTTACTACAAGGAAAAGGAGTATTTCCCGGCTGGCGACTATCCGAATACACGAGGAATAAAAGACGGTCTTCCTAAGATGGTTGGCGACAACGAGAATATTGAAGGAAAAGACGTGGTGGTTTGGTACAATATGGGAATCACTCACATTGTACGACCGGAAGACTGGCCGGTAATGAATGTTCATACTATTGGATTTTCACTGATGCCTTTTGGGTTCTTCGATCGCAATCCCGTGGCGGCAAGTAAAACTGTTCCTGAACGGCCAAAAGTTATTGTACTGGATAAAGTAGTTCCGCCCGACGTAACGCAATGCGTTCCGTTACCAGCCGATGGCAAACAGGCACGATCGAAGTCAAAAGCAGGTCAACGGAGTAAGGCGGGCTAGGCATTTTTGCAGCCGGATGCAATTGTCGAATTAGGCAACTGATCCCCTGCAGGCCGGGTTCAATTTAGGTCTGAGAATATTTTATCACCGATTTCAGGGGAGGAATGTCACCTCACCCAGAGTTCGACTTTATAATTTCTTGCTCCCGCCTGGTATAAGATATTTGTTTATTATCTTTCAGATCAGCCGACGGTGGTGTCCGTTTGTGTGAAAAATTTCGGCTTCAAAAAAGGCTATACTATGGAACAATCAGCAGTTCTGCCGCCTCTCGAGCCTCTCTCCGAATCAGAACGTATCACGATCATCGATAGCCTTCGCGGCATTGCGCTGTTAGGTATCCTGATGATGAATATGCCATTCTTTGCATACCCGGTTATCCAGGCTACCAATCCGATGATCGCAGGAGAGCTGGGCACTATTAATTTTAAGGTCTGGTATTTCGTTGAAGGATTTCTTGAAGGTACTCAGCGCGGGCTGTTTTCAATGTTATTCGGGTGTGGCGTAATAGTATTCACCACCCGGCTGGAAAAGAGGGTCAATGGTATAATGCCAGCTGAACTATTCCTAAGGCGGCAACTCTGGCTTTTGGTGTTTGGACTTTTCAACGCATTCGTCTTGCTGTGGAGTGGTGATATCCTATACCACTATGCAATTCTCGGTATAGTGCTCTTTGCGTTCAGAAGGATGAAACCTTCCTACCTGATCATAGCCGCCGTCGTTTGTCTCGCACTTCAGACTGCGCGCGAAAACAGAGATTTGTATCGGAATAAAAACACAATAGAAAAAGGCGAAGCAATTGCAGAGATCGATACCACGAAGACAAAATTGAATGAAAAGCAAAAAGGGCAGCTGGAAGAAATGAACGGATTTAAGAACAATCAGAAGCTTGAGAAAAAGCAGAAAAAGGCAAAGGAAGCTATTGAAGCTGTAAAAGGAAGTTACGCTGAACTATATGATCACAACAGCAACGAAAGTGTTTGGATGGAAACGGAATTTATGTACTACAACCCCTGGGATATCCTGATATTTATGTTTCTGGGGCTGGCATTTTTCAAAATGGGGCTTATGCAGGGAGACCATCCTTTGATGACCTATTTGGTGATCGCTGTCTCGGGTCTTGGTGTCGGTATTGTATTGTCGTACTTGAGACTGGAGCCCCTTATCGAAATGAAATTCAACTTCTTCGATTACGCCAAGGACGCATCGTTCACCCTGTATGAAATACCAAGGACATTTCGTTCCGTTGGGTTCTTCGGCTTGATAATGGTGTTGTATAAAACCGGCTGGTTTAACTGGTTGTTCGCGCTCGTCCGGCCCGTTGGGCAGATGGCTTTTACGAATTACCTGATGCAATCTTTTATTTGTGGAATAATCTTCTACGGGATAGGATTTGGCTTGTACGGGGAGCTTCAGCGTTATGAGTTATACTACATCGTTGTAAGCGTTTGGATATTCCAGATCGTCGCCAGCCATATCTGGCTTCGCTACTACCGTTTTGGACCAATGGAATGGATCTGGAGAAGTCTCACGTACTGGAAATTTCAGCCATTCAAAAAGACGAGTAATGTTAAAACTGTAATTCCTTCCGTTCAAGCCGGCAGCTAGGTGCTGGTTCTAAGACTGCCCATAACTTTGTTGGCAAATACAAAGTCATCGAGCTCTTTCACTCCCGAATGAGTGATGTCGTTCTTTGTTCCCTCCCAAAGTTTTTGGCCTTTATAGATAAACATTATATGCTCACCGATACCCATCACCGAGTTCATATCGTGTGTGACGACAATAGTGGTAATATCAAGTTCTTCGGAAATCTCCTGGATCAGGTCGTCGATCACAATTGACGTCTGGGGATCCAGTCCTGAGTTTGGTTCGTCACAGAATAAATAATTGGGATTGTTCACAATTGCCCTCGCGATACCGACCCTCTTTTTCATGCCACCGCTGATCTCTGAAGGCATCTTTGTATTTACGTTCTCAAGGCCGACTCGTTTGAGACAGAAATTCACGCGATCCTTTTTTTCAGAGACTGTCATTTTTGTGAGCACGTCGAGCGGGAACATAACATTGTTTTCAACATTTTTGGAGTCAAACAACGCACCCCCCTGAAACAGCATCCCCATTTCACGACGGATCTCGATCTGTGAATCGCGATCACTTCCATAAAAATCGCGGCCATCGTAAAACACCTGGCCTTGGTCAGGGTGAACAAGTCCAACAATACACTTCAATAATACGCTCTTTCCCGTACCACTGGCACCTATGATGAGATTAGGTTTACCTTTCTCAAAGACTCCACTGATTTCGTTGAGAACGAGCTTTTCACCAAATGACTTAGAGATACTTTGAATCTTTATCATTTCGACAATAGAAGTTGTGCTAAGAGATAATCTGCGATTAACACCGCAATAACACTGGATGTAACGGCCTGTGTACTCGAAATACCAACTTCAAGCGCACCGCCCTGCGTGTTGTAACCTTTATACGATGAAATGGATGCCACCAAAAAAGCAAATACGAAGGACTTAATAAGGGCGAACGTCACTGTAAATTCGTTGAAAGAGGAGCGCAGTCCGTACACGTAATCATTTGGAGTTATTACGCCTGTTAATGTCCCCGCAAGATATCCCCCCACCATTCCACAAACGCCGGCAACAATTACCAATAATGGATACATCAATAATGAAGCGACGATCTTCGGCAGGACCAGATAAGATATTGAATTGATACCCATGACTTCCAGTGCGTCTATCTGTTCGGTTATCCTCATCGTTCCCAAACCACTGGCCATACTGGAGCCGACCTTTCCTGCATAAATTACAGCAATGATGGTGGGAGCAAGTTCCAGAACTATCATTTCCCTAACTACCTGTGAGATCACATAGTCGGGCACAAACTCACTGACCATGTTAAACGCCGTCTGAACGGTAGTCACGGCGCCCATAAACGTTGACACAAGGGCTACAAGAAATAACGAGCCAATTCCTATTCCCTGGCATTCGTCCAGAACGAGCTTATAGTATGTTTTGAATCTTTCACGGTTAACGAGCAACTGTCCGAGAAACATGAAATACTTGCCAATCTCCTTGATCATAAAATGTAATAAAGCAATGCAATTACTACCTTGCGAAAGATACCGAAAAATCTAACATTTAATTATCATGAGCAAGCTTGTCGTTGTGACCGGAGGAACAAAAGGCATCGGTCGCGCCGTTATTGAAAAGTTT
>DASVBA010000578.1:0-5453 GCA_036376095.1 Chryseolinea sp. | reverse complement strand
CAACCGTCAGGATCTTAACTCCCGACGCAGGCGAATAACCGAGGGTCTGGCCTCCTTTGTTAGTTACGATAGAAACACCGCCGGATTTTGTTTCCGTCCACTTTTGAGCGTTTGCGTGGTTAGAAAGCATGGAAACCACTGCAATGATCAGAATGATATTCATTTTCATAAAAATCTATTTTGGGCTTTTAGATCGGGGTTGAAATTGAGAAGTCAAAGATAGGGGTTATTTGCAATGCGTAACCTCTACACATTGTCTATTGGACAGACAATGCTGATCCTTCGACAGACAACAAAACAGGCTCGATCGTTAATGGGAAGAACGGGTTACCGGCGCCAGGTCTTTGACATTCGCATTTTTCAGGGCAAAGTATAAGATTACAATAAAACATGCGGCCGGGACAAGGTAGGCCAATTGCATATTGGACACATCCGAAACCCGTCCCATAATCACTGGAAATACAGCTCCGCCGACAATAGACATTATCACCAGTGATGCCCCTTCCTTGGTGCGCGGACCAAGGCCGCTGATGCTGAGAGAAAAGATCGTCGGGAACATTATCGACATAAAGAATTCCACGCCGATCAGCGCATAAATGGAAAACATTCCTTCGAGCATCACTGCCGCGATCAGTAACACAATGTTAGCAAACGAATAGAATGCGAGTAGGCGAGGTGCCGATATATAATTCAAAAGGAATGTTCCCACGAACCGGCCAATCATAAAACCGAGCAGCGCAACCGACAAGAAGACAGCTGCCGCTTTTTCTTCGATGCCTGCAACCAAATGTGCGAACCTGATAAAGAAACTACTCACACAGACTTGCGCTCCGACATAAAAGAACTGAGCAACCACGCCAAGAATGAGATTCTTTTCTTTCCATATCGAACCGCTTTTCTTTTGCTCCTTATCTTCGACGATCTCAGGTAATCGTGTTCGCCAGAAAAAAATGGCAACCATAAGCACAACGATACCCACAACGATAAAAGGGATCTTCACGGCACTGGCTTCCATATTAAGGTACGCTGAAAGTTGCTCTGCTGACATTGTAGCTTCTTCCTGTTCCGTAAGGTTCTTTCCAGACAGAATAAATTTTCCTCCAAGCAGCGGCGCTAATGTCGCGGCGAGTCCATTAAACGATTGCGCGAAGTTGATACGTTGAGTTGCTGAATTGGGATCTCCCAATACAGTTATATACGGATTAGCCGCCGTCTCAAGAAACGTAAGACCACAGGCAATGATAAAGAGCGCTGTAAGGAAAAAACTAAATGACCTTGTCTCCGCTGCGGGATAAAACAAGAATGCACCAAGAGCAAATAACAACAAACCGGTAAGGATACCTCCTTTATATCCAAACTTCTCCATGAAACGACCTGCGGGTATCGCCATTACGAAGTAGGCGAAAAAAGTAGCCGAATCGATCAAGGCCGATTCAAAATCGCTAAGCTGACAGGCTTTCTTCAAATGTGGAATGAGTATAGGATTGAGGTTGATCGCAAGTCCCCAGAGAAAAAACAGGGAGGTTATCAGTATTATGGCAAAGCGGGCTTCATTCTTACTCATGCTTAACAGGATTTCGATTCTAAGATGACAAGGTATATTATTTTTAGAAAATTGCCTTTCTTAAATAAAAGTAGATTCATTTTAAGACGTGAATGGATGCGCACAAGAAGTTGCCATTGATCCAGCACCTCGCAACAGAAAACGCATTTTTCACTCACATTCAACGTGTCAACCCAGGTCATTCCAACCGGTGAGGATATGATAAAAAACTATCCAACGATTTTCTTTTTTTGCGCGGATGAACAAGATCCGGCGCACAACGAAACAAGAATTAAAATAAAGAGCCGTTTCAGAACTGCTGATTTCATATTGTCCAGTTAAGAATATTTGAAAACTACTTATACGCCCAGCCTCTTCTTAAAAACCGTACGGACCAACCACCATATCAACGGAGGAAGTCCGGCGCTTAGCGCGACAGCCAGCCACGGATGTTCAATCCCGGTTGCGCCGATATGCGCATACGTAAAGCCCATTGGAATCGAACCACATAACAACGCCAAATGAAAGGTTGCCGGAGGCATGCGCGTCAGCCCAGCCATGCACGCGATCACTTCAGGAAAAACCGGTAGCCATCGCGATAGCGCAACAACCCAACCTCCGACGGAAAGCGATATACTTTTGCCGCGTTCGTAATCCTTGGGACCAAGAATCGTTAGCGCCGCCTTCTCTCCCATCATGTAGCAGATCCAATATCCTGCAGATCCGGCCAAAAAAGATCCCGTTGCACTGATTAACCCTCCGCCGAGCGTGCCATAGAGGTAGCCAAGCGCAGACATGATCAGGGTGGCCGGTAAGGGCAGCAAAATATCACCCATCAACAACAAGATCGCGACGGCCCATGCCCAGCCTCCATATTTATTCAACCACGCAATTGACCCTTCCTGAGAAAATGTAGTCAACAGCGGATCCCCCCAAATGAAGAATATCGCCAACACTATAGCTGCAAGGAATAGGAAGAGAATAAGGAGTCGCATTTTGCAGTGCCCGGATGTGGGGTATAAAGTTATAAAGGTATAGGGTATAAGGAAATAACGGTAAATTGGACGGCGTATTCAATTCAATAAAAAGTTAATCACCAAATTACTATATCACCAAATGTCTAAGCCCGCGCCAAAAACTGTTGAGGCCTCTGAAGTTCCCAAACTCGCTGCCGACCTCGTCAAAAAAGTAAAATTCCCCATGCTCGCTACCATCGATGGTAATCAGCCGCGGGTGCGGCCAGTCTCCCCGGTTCGGACCGATGGCTTTACCGTTTATGTGGCGAACTTGAAAAACTATGGCAAGACTGCAGAAATCGAATTGAATCCATCAGTCGAGCTTTGTTATTTAGATGAAGATCATAATCAGGTCCGGATTACGGGTAGCGTGGAGGTTGTAAAGGACAGGAAGCTCCTGGAAGATATATGGAATTCAAACCGGCTACTTCAACATTACCTCGGATCCATCGACAATCCACAGCTTATTGTGTACAAGATCAATCCAAACCGCGTGCGCTTCATGCTGGAATGGGCATTGAATTATTACGAAGTCCCGCTACCTGCCCCTACCCCTAAATCCCCTTAAGGGGACTTGAGTGCAGGGTGCACTATAAAATCGGTTCAGTAATTCTGAATCGTTTAGTTTCTGTAAAGTGTGTCCGACAGGAATGTCGAATGTCAAAAAGAAATACACTGCGAAACTCTGCGCCCCTTGCGTCCCTGCGGTAAATCACACCCTCGCCCCACTCACCTGACAACGCCTCGCTCCAGCAGACAGCAATTGTCAATTAAGGGTACTATCAAAACTCACCACAAGGCTATACTCCCCTGAAGGGGGTCGGGGGGGGCAAACCGATATTCATCCGGAATGTTGTTGAGTGTTGTTGTAGGATGTGTGCTTCCTTTACAGCCGACGGTCTTGCTGTCAAGAATATTCAACACTCAATAATCAATAAATCAACACTCATGTAATGACTACATAGCCACCGGGCCTCCCCACTTAGAGGGAGTAAGGAGGTCAGGACGTCTTATTCAGTTTACTGTTTCTGATACTGAACGTAAAGTAGATCACTACACCAATACCCATCCAGACGATAAGACGGATCCATGTATCGGCAGGAAGAGTTGCCATGACACCGACAGAAGTAAGCACACCCATGATCGGAACAAACGGAAACAGTGGCGTCTTAAAAGGGCGGTGCAGTTCAGGACTCCTATATCTCAATACCAACACCCCCGCGCTCACGAGCGCAAACGCAAGCAATGTGCCGATCGAAACCATCTCACCCAATAGATTGATGGGAAACAGTCCAGCGATCAGCATTGCAAAAAATCCTGTAACCAGCGTGGCTACATAGGGAGTTTTGAATTTACTGTGAACTTTTGAAAACCCAGATGGCAATAGGCCATCCGTTGCCATCGAGAAGAAGACCCTGGTCTGGCCCAGAAGTTGAACAAGTATCACTGAACTCAGGCCGGCGATGGCCCCTATCTTTAAAGGAGTTCTCAACCATTGCAACGACTGACCACCCGCATCTACTGCCACAGCGATAGGTGCCGGTGAATTAAGATCGGGATAGTTCACCATGCCCGTCATCACAAAGCCCATCGCGATGTAGATAATAGTGCAGACCACCAATGACCCAAGTATTCCCCATGGCATATCCCGTTGCGGATTCTTAACCTCTTGCGCGACTGTGGAGACCGCATCGAATCCCAGATAGGCGTAAAATACTATTCCCGATGCCCGAAAAATTCCACTCCATCCGTATTGCCCAAAGATTCCTGTATTCTCTGGAATAAACGGGTCCAGGTTTTCCGGAACCACATAAGATAAACCGAAGCCTATGAACAATAGTATTACCAAAACTTTTACGACCACAATGATATTGTTCACGTTGGCAGACTCCTTTATACCAATAGCCAGAAGCGTGGTGATCAATGCCGCGATGAATACGGCAGGGAAATTCAGGATACTTCCCGTAAGCTTCCATTCATGAGTGACTGAATCAAATGCAAAAGGTGCGTTGCATAATGCTTCGGGTATGTGAACCCCGAAGTCCTTCAGAAAACTCACGACATAACCCGACCACCCTACTGATACAGTCGCGCCGCCGAAAAGAAATTCAAGAATAAGATCCCATCCGATGATCCACGCGACAAATTCTCCAAGCGTCGCATAAGAGTACGTATAGGCGCTGCCTGCAACCGGAATCATCGAGGCAAACTCCGCGTAACATAAACCAGCAAATGCACAGGCTATTCCGGCGACCGCAAATGATATGATAATGGCCGGACCGGCATAACTGGCGGCAGCCTGGCCGGTGAGCACAAAAATGCCGGCACCAATTATTCCACCGATACCCAATGAGATCAGGTTGAATCTGCCAAGCGTACGTTTCAGGCCACTGGCATTTTCGGAGGTTTCAACCATTAGTTGCTCAAGGGACTTTCTGATCCAAATGTTAGCCATGTTCGTGAATTTACCGGGCTGAATATAACAGGAGAAAAATTTAAAATCCTTACAGCCACCGGGCGGCCATTGGTTGCATTCAAAAAAAATGATTTTATTTACGAACTATTTGGTTCGAAACATTGCTTTAGGGGAACATGAAAGGATTAAATAAAAATAGTAAACTGATGGTCGGCTTCGTTCTGGAAGCGCTGATGGTTGCTTTCATTTTTGCCTCTTCATGGTCATTTGATACTCCAAAATTCCATACCGCAGCTTGTTTTGAACCATTACAGGCAGAACAATTGGTTCTCAGAAACCCGTCTAGTGCTTCAGAGTTCCTTGGACAAGCACTTTCAAAGTTCAATTTAACTTTCACTGATCATCAAGAATTCCTCGTCGACGTGCCCGCAATTTCCATTGCAACGTCGGAAGAGTTGAACGTCGATGTATCACTTCG
>DASVBA010000576.1:0-3088 GCA_036376095.1 Chryseolinea sp. | reverse complement strand
ATCAAAATCATTTTCAAACGCGATCTCGATCAGGTCTCCTTCTCCATGTCGGGCGTTCAGTTCAGCAAGCGTGCCCGAAGCGATAAATTTTCCCTTGTCCATGATCAGTATTTTTTCACACAGATACTCTGCCTCTTCCATGTAATGTGTGGTAAGCATCATGGTGGTGTTGAAATCGCTGCGAAGTTTTTCAAGGATCTTCCATATCTCGCGCCTTGCTCCCGGATCAAGACCCGTGGTAGGCTCATCGAGTAAAAGGATCCTTGGGTTATTCAGCAGCGCAATACCAATAGCAAGACGTTGTCTCTGTCCTCCCGACAAATTGACCGTATAGGCTTTCCGTTTTTCCGTCAGGTTTATCAATTCAAGTATCTCCTCGGTCCTCTTCCTATCGAGCCCGTAAAAGCTACCAAAGAGATTCAGCGTTTCTTCGGTAGTGATCTTGTCAATGAATTTTGTCTCCTGCAGCGACAGCCCGATCAAATGGTGAAGCCGGTGCTCGTGCTCTTTCCAGTTCATGCCAAGTATGGAAATACTCCCACTATCTGGCTTCTGAAGTCCTTCGATCATCTCGATCAATGTAGTTTTGCCAGCGCCATTCGGTCCCAGCAAAGCAACGAATTCACCTTCATATATGGTCAGGCTAATGTTATCAACGGCAGCAATATCCTTAAACGTTTTGCTGACGTCCTCTATCTCTATGATGGGTGTCTTCGCCATTTGCCCTCAATATAATCATGAGAAGTTTGGGTGACAAGTTGGTACGGGGTAGCTAGATCGCCAGGTGACTGGAATCCGTCAAATACGAAGGACACCATTGATACATTCTATGAGCACTATTTTTATGATAATCACGTGAATTATTACAATCTTCCAGAGTATCGTATTGCTATTCCGTCCTACCGCTATAGTTGTGGCACCGGTTTTCCAATCTTAATACAATCCAGAAAATGACAAGACTTATTATCCCCGCAAAAAAGCACCATACTGAAATCAGGTGCTCTGTAAAATAAACTCTGCTAAAAACAAATGATGCCACAACTGCCAACCCAAGTAGTTGAATTCTTTTGATACCTGAGACAAAAAGAGGCGCTACTGTTGGAACAAAATAGAACACGCTGACTATCCAGGCGAAAGCCGTTGGAAAATTCAACGTATATAGAATATGCTTCATGTGTATTTCAGCGCTCACTTTATAAACAATCATACAGTAAAGAAGGTATACCGATACACAGATTCCCATTCCCAGGATCACTTTAAGTAGTGTCCTGCGCGTTCGGTCATTTTCAAGGCGCAGAACTGAAAAAGGTATCCAGACGGGCCATACAAGCTGGGCGAAAATCAAAAAGATATAAAGCGGGAAGTGTTTCCATGATTCATTGTCACTTGATAATCCAATCCATAAAGCGCCCTCAGTGGCTTGCTGCACTGCAAATAGTAAGGGGATCGCCGCGAAAGGAACTTGATTTGGCGTGTTTGCCTTTGTTAGAGTTACAATTCCGATGGTCCCGAGAATTGCACCTGCTCCAAAGCTCGCTCCTGCTGAAAAACACATAAAACTTCATTTAATGATAAACCAGCACGTTTATGTGTCACAGAAGTCTTGATTGCGGAGGCGTCGGTAGCACAATTACAACTAACAGCAAGTCGCATTTAACAAGATGGGGATGATTGAGCGACTGATTGAATGGATAACCTGTATACCGTAAGGTAGGATTAAATGTCCATTATACAAGGATAAAAAGCCGATTTAGCGACACGTGACTAATGATGAACAACGAATCGAAGTTGAACTACGTAGCTCCTGCCCTTTGATCTATTTACCAATAGGAAGGGCACTCGATTCCCTTATGGATGCGATTGATCTTGACGCGGTAGTTGATCATGATCTCATGCGTACCATTTGAATACAACCGCAGATCTGAGGTCGTGAAATCATAGGCATAACCAACATGAAAATTCTCATTGATTTGTAATTCAAACATTCCAACAACAGAGTCATCCAGTCGGTAGGATACACCCAACCCAACCACATCGTAAAGTACAGTTACAAGGTTGGCGTCAAAGCTCAATGGTGCCGTTTCCTGAAGTCGTATCAATGTTGAGGGAATAAACTTCAAATTCTTTGAAGCCTGGAAGACATAACCGCCCGTCAGGTAATAGTACCGGGATTGTTTTGCTATACTCTCCAGGTCCTGAACATCTACAACCTTGTTATTAAGTATGTAAGGCACCGAAAATCCGGCGTAGAATTTTCTGGATCGGTAATAGATGCCTCCTCCAAAATTCATGGAGAAATTGCGTTCAACAATCGAATTATAGGGGTCGTTCAGGTCGCGCGGATTCAATTTCGTAAAATCAGATTTCAGATTATTGAATCCACCCTGGACGCCAAATGAAAGTGTCGATTTATTGTTATCGAATTTAGAAAGAGGGATTTTGTAAGAGTAAATAAAATAAGCGCTGTTTTCACTATGAATTCCTATCTGATCATTTGCCGCTAAAAAACCGAGACCGACCCTGGCCTTCTTAAAACCTGAGTGTGCGCTGGCCGTGAATGTTTTCGGAGCTCCGGGGAAATTAACCCATTGATTTCGGTATATCGCCGTGCCGCTCAATTGCACTTGTGTTCCTGCATAAGCCGGATTGATGAGCAGAGGATCGAACATGTAAAGGGAATGGATCGGCCGCTGTTGCGCAAAGCCTGCTGCCGATACCATAATGGCTGTCAATATGAGTAGAAGTCTTTTCATCGCACCAATTCAAGGTATCCTGTTACCGGCTTAGTTCCGTCACGTTTATCGATAATATAAAAGTATGTTCCATCGGGCAGATCGTTACCCATGGTATAAAGACCACGCTCTCCGATACCCTGGAAAACTACATCGACATTATTGTATCCATCGGCTTCGTACACTTTCACTCCAGAACGGTTAAAAACCTTGACATTGTTTGACGGGAAGTTCTCCAGGCAATCAATGATCCAGACATCATTGGAGTTATCCCCATTCGCTGATACCAGATTGTAAGAGAGTATTTCAGTGCCTATTTCCACGACGGCTTGATTTTCACAGCCCTCCGAACTTAC
>DASVBA010000564.1:0-7894 GCA_036376095.1 Chryseolinea sp. | reverse complement strand
TCCGGTCAACCAGTTCATAACCCATACTGTAATCCGAAGCGTCTTTCTCTGCGTTAATTCCATCGGCGCAGGAAAGCGCCCGATAATTGCCATCACCGAGAAAAGAAAGGTCCACATTCAGTTCGCGGGGTGTCCAATCGGTCAGGGCCGCCAGATACCAGTCATTGTCTTTTTTCCGGGCCAGCACCAGGTAGTCACCGAGCTTTGCATCGAGGACCTTGATGTCATCCCATGTGGTATGCATCGAAGCAAGATACGTTGTGAACCCAACTTCTCCGTACGCGTCGGATGGGTTGCCAGCAAATAACTGCAATGGACTTTCATAAACGACAAACATAGCAAGTTGATGAGTCCGTGTTCCCTGCGACATTATCATGTCAGGTAACGCCCGGAACGTCCGTTGATTTGCGTTCCGGTAAAAACCGGGTTCATAGTCCAACGGACCGGATATCATTCGGATAAAAGGGATTAACAGGTCGTGTTCGGGATTACATTTCTCACTCCACATGTTGTATTCTGATCCGAGGATAGCTTCTCTGGTGATCGCATTAGGGAAAGTTCGTTCGAAGCCGGCGTTCTTGAAAGCACCGTGATACATCACCATGATCTTGTGACGCGCTGTAGCTTCTGCGATTTTCTTATAAAAGTTGACGGTCTTTTGATCATCGCGGTCCATGAAGTCGATGAGTATGGCTTTCACCCCCAACCGGTTGAACATATCCAGCGCCGGTTCAAGCTGCCGATCCAATGTCATCGACAAAGTCCAAAGAACAAGACTTATGTTTTTCGTCTTTGCATATGCCGAGAGCTCTTCGAGATCCAGCCCTGGCGTTATTTTGAAGAGATCGTTGTTGTCGGACCAGCCTGCGTCAAGCATAACGTATTGAAGTCCAAAGCGGCTGGCGAAGTCAATGTAGTATTTGTAGGTCTCGGTGTTAAAGCCAGCCTTAAAACCGACGCCGTGCAAATTGCTTCCTATGATCCATTCTTCGGTGCTTATGCCGGGTTTGATCCATGACCAATCCTGTGTAGACGGGGGAGTTGCCAGCCTGTATACCAGGTCGTTCATTAACAGGTCCGCGTCTTTAGCTGCGAGGGCAACAACGCGCCAGGGAAATGTTCGCGTGCCTTTTGTTCTGGCGATAAAATTCTTGCGCGAAACCACCACCCACTGTCTGAACTCACCATCCTGAATTCTTTCCTTATCAGGATACGGAGCAAACACACCCTTCAGTGTGTTGGATCTTTTTCCCGTTAGGAACATCCCGGGGTAGTCAAAAAGATCAGATTCGGTAACTACCGATTTTATCGTGCCATCATCTGCGAGCACGGGACTGAATGCAACTTGCGCGCTCGTAATCTCTGACAGCGGAAGCTTTAGATAGGGTTCCTCGAAGCTTGTATGATAGATGTCAAGGTCCCCCCGTTTCTGAATTTGCGGGAAGTACACTGTTGACTTAGGGTCAAAACGAAAGTTGGCGATCTCATCATTTACCTGGATCGAATCTGAAAACGACGTTTCGAACCGGTATGCGATGCCATCGTCGTATGCGCGGAATACGACAGAGAATTTTTCACGGAAGCTCATCGACAGCTCATTAAATTTATCCGGAATAACTTTCCGTTTGTGCGGGACAGGATTGATGATCTTTTCATTTACAGAGCGTCTGGTCTGCTTTGCAAGCCGGCTTTGAATCCCCAGAGATTTTTCGGCTGTAAGCAATGCAAGAGTCGAGGGACTTATAGTTTGACGACCGTTGACATCGACTGTATAATAGATCGAGTCTGCAACGCGGACCGTTACTTTGATGTTACCCGACGGCGATGACAGGGATATTTCTTTCTGGGCGAAAACCGATGAGGAAATAGCAAGCAAGAATATCAAAACTATTTGACTGCGCTTCATAAAGTCACATCTTTGCATCCTTGAAATATAACAAAAAGGTATTGATGAAACGATTGATTGTTGACATGGACGACGTGATTGCTGACGCAACGGGGCAGTTCATTAATTATTACGAAAGGGAATTCGGGATTCGCGTATTGAGGGATAGCTTGAATAATCAGGATGAGGGGCACGGATTTCCCGACCATCATGATGTCATAAAACAGTTTCCGTTCCGGGAGCAATTTTTTCTTACGATGACGCCCAACGAAGGGAGTCAGGAGGTTTTGAAAGAAATCAACAAAAAATACGATCTTTTTGTCGTTTCGGCGGCGATGGAATTTCCCCAATCACTATCGGAGAAGTTGTCGTGGCTGAAGGATCACTTCCCTTTCCTTAACTGGAAGCAAATTGTCTTTTGTGGCAGCAAGACCGTTGTACACGGGCATTACATGATTGACGATCTTGGCTACAACCTTGATGGATTTAACGGAGAGAAGTATATTTTTTCAGCGCCGCACAATCTGCATGTCAATAAATACAATCGACTGAACAACTGGAAGGAAGTTGGTGATAAATTCCTCTAAAAAGGCTTTTAGTAATACAGGTAGTCGCAGGCGCTGGTAGGATACATGTACCGATAGTAGATTATTAACTCCAATTGTGTTTAGTTTATCGAAGAAAATGAAAAGGCTTCCATACATCAGTTTCTTAATTGTTGCGGGTCTATTTGCTTGCAATCAAAAGGAGACAAATAAAATCTCAGTAAAAGTATCTCCTCAAGAAGTTTTGATCGATGGTCGAAAGATTGAAGTCGAAAAATTCCAAAGTGAACTAAAGAAAATTATTGACGACAAAGTCAAAACTGGGTATAAGAAAGATGAACTAGTGATTCGCATGGCAGTGAATTCGAGAACTAAAAGAGGAATGCTTGCTGATATTGAAGTCGCAATGAGAAAACTAAATGTAAGACGAGTGGAGTACTCGACGTCAGAGTGAAAACAAACGTGGGCTATTACACATCATCCGAACTTTACCGACGTCATCGATATCGATCCCATCAAAGTCTTGTCGTTAAACAAAGTAACCGGGTCGTTCTTATCCTGAAGCGCTAACGTGTAGAGCAAGGGAAGATAGTGTTCGGGCGTTGGTATTGATAACCTCGCAGCCTGACCCAATGACTCATAATTAATGAGCTGTTCGTGATTGCCTTCAGTGATCAGGTTCTTGAATTTTTCATTCATTTCGACAGCCCAGTCGAAACCTGCTTCAGGTTGATGCCAGTTCATCATACCCAGATTGTGGACCATATTCCCGCTTCCGATGATCAACACACCTTTCTTTCTCAAACCATTTAACTCTTGTGCCAGTTCATAATGGAATTTCGGTCCCTTCGAAAAATCGATGCTTAACTGAAGGACCGGAATATTTGCCTCTGGATACATGTGTTTGACGACCGACCATGTGCCATGGTCCAGTCCCCAATCGTGGTCCAGCATTACAGAGGTTTTCCGTATAAGCTTGGCAGTGTCGCGGGCAAGCGCAGGATTGCCCGGTGCGGGATATTGAACGTCAAATAATGCTTTGGGAAAGCCACCGAAATCATGAATGGTTCTGGGTTGATCCATTGCTGTGATCTTCGTGCCCAGTGTAAACCAATGTGCGGAAATAACAATAACAGCCGCCGGCACGGGAATTTCTTCTCCCATCTTGCGCCAGCGCTGGCTGAATTCATTGTCCTCAATACCGTTCATCGGGCTGCCATGACCGACAAATAGTACTGGCATTTTTGTTTCTTTTTCACTGAGGCTATCGGTCAGCTTTTTTAGATCTTTCAGCGTGTTCATGGATATTAAACTTAAGAAAGAGTTTTGAATAAATGGAGAAATGCATTTCACGCAAAGGACGCGAAGGGAATGCACGTAGAGGGCGCAAAAAATTCAGCTTTGGTTAGATAGGTTTTCAGTCGATGACTGAGTGTTGAACTTGGGCCTGTCGTAAGAGTAGGGTCACAACATCCCACGAACCACGACGGATTTTTTGTTTCACGTCGTGATCATTGTGGATCCTTTTTGATGCGCCACCGCTATAGCTTTAGCGCACGCGGTCGCCGTGACCTGCATTTATAATGCTCAGCCAGTTAGCACACACATCTCCCGAAGGTCCCGGTTCCATCACTTTACCCCTCAAACCCTTTGACAGATACCGGGACACTTCTGAAGACCTTTATTGACTTACGCCTTTATAAATTCGGCGAGGATTTCAAGTTTCACGTCGTCGCCTACGACTACGCCACCGGTTTCGGTCAGCGCGTTCCATTTGAGGTCAAAATCCTGACGGTTTATTTTGCCCTTAATCTCGAATGCCGCTACGTCGAAGCTGCCACCGAAACCCCTAACCGTTCCGTTGTAGGTAACATCAAGCTTGACTTGTTTACTAGTACCACGGATTGTCAGGTCGCCCACTAATTCGTATTCGTCGCCGGACTTTTTAAGGAAAGATTTCGATTTAAATGTGATCTTTGGATGATTGGCAGCATCAAAAAAGTCAGGTGATTTCAAATGGCCATTCCGTTGCTCGTTCTTTGTATCGATACTCGCTACGTCTGCTTCAAAAGTGATTTTTGCGTCTGTAAAGTCGTCTTTGCCACTTTCCACAGTGCCACTGAATACGTCGAAATTTCCCGTAACAGTAGAGATCACGAGGTGTCTTACTTTGAATTTTACTTCCGAGTGAGCAGTGTCCATTTTCCAGGTTACCGCCGTTTTAGTTGATTTTGCTTCTGGACGTGCAACGTCCGTGTTTAAGGTTGCCATAATTTTGTTGTTTTGATGATAAGATATATGTTTTGATGATATTTGTATATACAACAATTAGGTGCCTGGATGGTTCCAAAATCTTGCATTTTTTTCTTCGCCGACGTCAAAATGCCATTTCTGAGCCTCAAAGGCCATTTTTTAATGGTCCTTTCCCGAGCCAATGAGGACCCTTGAAGGTTTTTTGTTAAGTTTATTCAATGCATCGACCCCTTCTTTTCCTGCTGTTAATATCCACTTCAAGCTTCGCCCAGATGATCACCTCTGCCCAACAAAAGGCACTCAATAGCTTTGTTGACTATGCCAACCAATCTGCAGACGAAACCGCTGCCGTGGTGCAAAGCATAATCGACTACTATCCGCGGATTCATCAGAAGAGTTCGTGGGGAGTACCACGCTTTGTCTGTCCCGTTCAGCTTGATGACTATTACTACAATACAGCATTGGCCCAGACAAAGGGACTTAACGCAGCCATATCAAATGCTTTAAACTCAAAAGTGAAGGATCTTCGTTCTGCATCGGAACGGATTGACGAGAAATGCAAAGCACTCGATACCTATCATAAGCTCGAAGATTACAAACAGGACAATTTTGCTAAGGCGGAGTTATTGATTGCAGAATTGCAGCTTTTGCTGGTGGAGTATAAAAAACGTCAATCCGCCCTTCAGCAAGAGCTTGAAGCATCGTACAAAAAGCTCAACGCAGCAGCTAGTGCAAATGCCTATCACAAGGCGGACGAGATGATGCGTGCAGAAGTCGAAAGAGAACGAAGCATTTTGGATCTGTGGACCTTTAATGTGGTTGAGAATGTACACACGGGGTGGCCTGTCGACAAGTTTGAACAAAGTATTCTGGAAACTGATAAGCACCTGGCAGCTTTACAAAATTTTAAGCCCGTGCTGAAATATCCTGCTTCAAGTATGTGGACAAGCTTCCAGGGATCGCTTGGTTCCGTCCTTACCTCAAAACGTTCAGGCCTGGATGAATACAACTACGAAGCAAAAAAATCAGATAAGCATAGCAATGACGTTTACATGGGCCTGATCAATTATTTCAACGGTACCCTTGTTTCCGATTTTAATACGTTCGTTCAGTTTGCTGAAAGGGATGGATACTTTGGGTTAAAATCGATCAAATATTTCCCATTGTTCGAGATCAGGACTCAAACCAAAATGACAGAGGTAGCAGTAAAGCCGTACAAGGATATTTCTCATTCACCCGTGCCCGCAACGCCTCAACGTATCGCGCTTTCAAAGCCGTTGTATGAAGTTCTTTCAAATTATGTTGATTACATCAACGAGACCTATCGCCAGACCCGTTACATGCAGATGGTGCTGACAAGCTTTAATTCGACGGCGATGTACTATAAAGGCCTGGAGAGTTTCGAAAAGCGAGGGGCGATGTCATTCGATTACAAAGATTTCCAACTTCCGCTTTCGCAGTATCAAAAGACCGTAGCCGATAGCAAGTCACTTGCCCCTGCTGTAGCCAAATCATTGAACGATCAAGCGGAGGTAATCATGAATATTCTGAAAGAGATGAATGACCTCGGAGCATTACTTGAGATTGAAGCCAGGGAAAAGAGATATGAGCGCGATCATTTGAAAAAAGTGTACGAAATAATGGAGCGGCAAAAGGTCTTGCTGGAGGCGTGGGATGAAAAGAAAGAAGTTCTTTACCAGGATGTGCGCAAGGTATTCGACTCATATCCGATCGCTCAGGCAACGAGTTCCTGGTATATCTCTGGCAAGGCGTTACAAGGACTGACCGATCTTGACCACGAGGGATTGTTCAACGCCAAAGCATATTACAAGGGTGCCTCGTCGGGTCCTGTTCCTACCGAAAAGATCGATGAAGGTTTAAGGAATGTGATCTCGAAGGAATTCGATAACATGAAGGGTATTGATAAGCTGGGACGATACAATGGACTATGTCCCTACACCCCCTATGAAGATCTCCCCGTTACTTCAAAGGCTTTGAGTGAAGAGTTAAAGAAACTGAAACCGCCTACGTCATCTAACGAGCATCCTTACCATCGAATGGTGTACCACTACAACGACATCGTGGATGATTACAATAAATTTTGTGAGCTGTCGCATGATGTCCTGCATTTGAAGACCGTGAAGCAGCCTGAACTATTTGATGTGAAGTATCCGAAGCCAAAGGATAACACGGTCCAGGAAACCGCAAAACCTGTGGCAACTACAGCAGCGACTCAGTTTCCGGAGACCAAGACATCGTCGCAAAAAGACCCTGTAAACCAGGCCAAAGAAAATGCAGTCGTGCAGCGCGAAACAAAGATTCAGCACGACACTATATATATAGAGAAGCGCGATACCGTCTACCTCACGGAGTCGAGTGAAAATCTTCGATCGATGGAGGGATATGCCACCAACAACATGGTGTTACTGCTTGATGTATCGGGTTCAATGAATACGCCGGAAAAACTTCCTTTGCTGAAATCTTCTGTTCTGGATCTATTATCAATGATGCGTCCTGAGGATCAGGTTTCGATCATTTCGTTTTCAGAAAAACCAAAGGCGTTGCTCACGGCGACTTCTTTTAAAGAGGAGGCAAAGGTCAAAAAGGCCATCAGCGATTTGAAACCTTCAGGAAAGACTGATGGCAACGCTGGATTAAAACTCGCCTACAAAGTTGCGGATGAAAACTATGTCCGCGGCGGTAATAATCGCATTATTTTGGCCACAGACGGAGAGTTTGCATTATCCGATGAAACCAGACAGTTAATTGAAAAATTTTCCACGCAAGACATTTTTCTCACGGTCTTCAACTTTGGAAAAGGAGCAGGGTCCTCGAAGGCACTTGAAAAGCTTGCCGGACTGGGGAAGGGCAATTACGAAACTATTTCAAAGGAGAATGTCGAATTGCAGCTGATTCGTGAGGCGAAGGCCAAAAAAAAGAAATAATCCTCAATAAAAAGTAAAAACGTTTGTAACAATGGGCGCCCCCTGGCGTCTTGTTATTGATTTTAAGGAATGAATCTCGAATCTTTTCAGTCCAGGATAATGCCCACAAAAAGCAAGCTTTTTCGCTTTGCCCTGCGTTTTTTGGGAAATGAGGAAGAAGCCAAGGACGTTGTTCAGGAGGTGTTGATCCGTGTTTGGAAGGGAAGGGAACAGATGAACGAGGTGCAAAATTGGGAAGCATGGTGTATGCGCATTACGAAGAACTT
>DASVBA010000557.1:0-4308 GCA_036376095.1 Chryseolinea sp. | reverse complement strand
AATATGTTTCGAAGCTTGCCCATCTCCGCATTTGTAGCGACGGGTACGTAACTTTTCTCCGTTCGAATCATGAATGAGCCGTCGCCGAGATAAAAACAAATTTCACCACCAGGTGCAACGTGTGCTGCCCATACCTGCTTGTCCCTGAAGACCTGCTTTTCCCAATAGTAAAGTGAATCTTCGTAGATCTTGCTGGTTAATCCCGTGCTCGATAAAAGAAAAAGCGTGTCATTAAGCGTGTAAACGCGCCTGATTGGTTTTGATGAAGGATGAGAAACAGGAGCCTGGAATTTTTTGAAATTCAATCCATCGAATTTTGTGATACCCCGAGGATGTAGAATCCAAAGATTGTCTTTCTGATCGAAGCGCAGCCCGATCACCTGATTTGTGAGCAAGCCATCAAGTGTGGTATAAACTTTGAATTCACGTCCATCAAAACGCGCTAGCCCGCCTCCTTCTGTACCGATCCACAAGTAGCCGCTTTTATCCTCCGCCAGCGCCCGGACCTGAGATTGCGGAAGGCCGTCGATAGCCGTATAATTCCGCGTTGAGTAAAAGAAATCCTGCGAAAATACCGACCGGTTCAGGCCCAGAAAACAGGCAACTAACAATATCGCCCTAACCATGTTTAACACCTTGCAAAATAGACGTTTAATGTAAGTTAAGTAATACCCCCGATTGTGGGATAAATTATCCACCTGTGCGTTGAGGACAACTCCAGTTTTCCAACACCTAATTCCGAAAAAATGTTGGAGCAATGTTAATTTTTTGACGCCGCACACTCACATTTTATTCAAATATACGCCATCCAGGTGCAACCTGGGCCAGACACCGGAAGTCTAATAGCAATTACTACTACCCGGATATTATGATCAAAAATTACATTCTCATTGGATTCAGAAATCTCGTAAAGCATCGCTTTTACTCTATTATAAATGTGGCCGGTTTAGGGTTAGGAATTGCCGCCTCGCTGCTTCTTGTAAGCTGGATCATCCACGAACTCAGTTACGATCGCTTTCATCGGGACGCCGACCATATTTATCGTTCCTCACTTGAATATAGTTTTGGGGGACAGACTGCGAAGACTTCGGTATCACCCACAAAACTCCTTCCTACTCTGCAGAAAAATTTCGCTGAAGTAGAAGATGGTGTAAGGCTGTACAATCCATCGACCTGGAGTCCGTACATCGTAAAAAATAAAGAGAATGTATTTCAGGAGGGCAAGTTCTTTTATGCTGACAGTACGTTCTTCAACGTATTCTCGTTCGCACTGATTGAAGGAGATCCATTAACTGCACTAAAGGAGCCGAATAGTGTGATCCTAACAAGGTCAACCGCCAAGAAATATTTCGGAAATGAGGACGTGATAGGAAAGACGCTTGAGGTTAACAGCACGGCTTATAATATAACCGGGTTACTCGATGACATTCCCACAAACTCGATCATCGATCTTGATTTTCTTGGGTCTTTTTCTTCATTACCTCAGTCCAAAGAACAGATCTGGTGGAGCGCAAACTATGAGACCTATGTTCGCCTCGCCCCCTCGACAGACATTAAGACGCTCACGGAAAAAACTGAAGCCATCGTTAGAAAAGAGTTAGCGTCCGAATTAGCAAGCCCGGGTGATTATGTGAGATACAATTTCATGCGGCTTACCGATATATACCTTAGGTCTGATATGAGTGAGTGGGCGAAAGTAAGTGATATCAAATACATATACATTTTTGGCGCTATTGCCTGCCTGGTTTTATTGATCGCTTGTATAAACTACATCAACCTTGCGACCGCGCGCGCGGCTGACCGTGCGAAGGAAGTTGGAATCCGTAAAGTTGTCGGTGCAATGCGTAACCAACTCCTATTGCAGTTCATCGGAGAGTCTCTCATTATTACGCTACTTTCTTTGTGCGTGGGATTTTTGATGGTGCGACTTGCACTTCCTGCCTTTACGGATATTACTGGCAAATCCTTTGCCGGAGGTATAATCTTCAGCCCCCTCTTCATGGGAATTTCCGTTCTTATTGCGTTCATTATCGCGCTTGCTGCGGGTGCCTATCCGGCCATCGCGATCACATCCTTCAAACCTGTAAGTGTTCTTAAAGGAAGCTTCAAGACATCACGAAGGGGAACCTGGTTAAGACAGGGGTTGGTGGTATTTCAGTTTTGTATATCGACTATTCTTGTGATCGGTACACTCGTTGTTGTGAAGCAGCTTGATTTTCTACAACAAAAAAAGCTTGGCTACGATAGAGAAAATACCCTGATCATCCCATTGGATGGAAAAACAGATAAAGTTTATAACGAACTGAAGACGGAAGTCATGCGAACCGGGGTAGCGTCCAACATTGCACGGGCTACAGAATCCCCGACATTCATCGCCGCCGGTTACTCGTTAAATGTTCAAGATGGGTCCGATGCGCCCGGAATGATTGTCACCGCCATGTCCGTGGATGCTGAGTTCATACCCACGCTGGGAATGGAGTTTGCGACTGGTCGAAACTTCACGGAGGCCGATATTGTCAAAGCACAGAAAGATACTACCTCCTCATCCTATTCATTTATTATCAACGAATCGACCCTGCGCGAGCTTTCAATTGATACAGAAAAAGCGATTGGCCTACGTGTAAGTATGAATGGCCGAAAGGGTGAAATTATTGGTGTGCTGAAAGACTTTCATTTTGCGCCATTACATAAGAAAATCGGACCGCTGGTTCTATTCAACCAGGTTAGTGATTACCACAATATATTTATAAAGCTGAAGAGTGGTGATATTACTGAATCGGTTGCCTCTGTCAAAAGAATTTACAATCAGCTGGTACCTCATCGTCCTTTCGAATATCAATTTATCGACCAGCGTTACAACTCCTTATATGACAATGAACAACGCATGGCGAAGATCAACACCGTTTTTGCGCTACTGGCAATTGTAATAGCATGCCTTGGACTATTGGGGTTAGTGTCGTTTTCTGCAGCGCAGAAGACCAAAGAAATTGGGATCCGAAAAGTATTGGGTGCAACCGCATCAAGTATTGTCCTGCTGATCACCAAGGATTTTACCCGCCTGGTAGTCATCGCGCTTATGATCGGTTTTCCAATAGCCTATTGGATAATGGATAAATGGCTCAGCGATTTTGCCTATAAAACGGAGATCGGGCTATCACCTGTGCTGCTGTCCTCTCTTCTCTGCGTCGTAATAGCATTCGGAACGGCAAGCTACCAGGCTGTGAAAGCAGCGTTGATCAACCCGGCCGATACACTGCGAAACGAATGATCTCGTGAAATCTTGACAAGGTGGAGTCATACATGTGTACGACTCTTTTTTTCCTTCCAACGGCAGGCGCCGGAACTTGTGACTTTGTTCGTTCCTTTGCATTATTAGATCGTAATTGCAACGCATGTCCGAAGCGGAGATACAGAACGAGTATTCTATCCTGGAACGGTCGAGGAAGAATCCCAAAGCTTTCGGCGAGCTTTATGAAAAGTACTTTGATCGGATCTTTAATTATGTATACCGTCAAACTGATGATGAGGAACTGACAGCGGACCTTTGTTCGCAGACGTTTCTAATCGTGCTCAAAAACCTGGACCGGTATGAGTTCCGTGGATTGCCCTTCTCAGCCTGGCTTTACAGGATTGCCACCAATGAAGTAAACAAGCATTATCGCAAACAGAAAAAAAGCAAGGTCTTTAGCATTGAAGAGTTGCGGGTACGTGAGTTAATGGAGCAAGCCAGCGAAAACTGGGACGAAGAGATCATACAGCAGCTGTTGAACTATCTCAAAGACCTTCCCACCGAAATGCTGGAAGTTCTTGAGCTCCGATTTTTTGAAGACAAGGATTTCAAAGAAATTGCTTTTATTCTGAATATCTCCGAAAGCGGGGCAAAGATGAGGACGTATCGCGCACTGGACCGGCTGCGCAAGAATTTCAATCTGAGGATTAAGTACGATGGGAAGGAATGAAATACGACTAAGAAGGCAGAAGATGAGTTCCGGGCGAATAGCTCAGCACCGGAACTACGGTGATATCATGGAGCGCCACGAACGCGACATCCGGATCAGGCGTGTTGTGAAGACGTTCATTTATTTCCTAATTATTGCTGCGCTGTTGATTGTATTTGTGGTCGTGAGGAGATGGGAACAGAAGAAAGCAGATGTCAAGCCTTCGACAGCTTTTGTGATCATTGAAAAAGATTCTTCGCGAAAGAAATAGATAAATCTTTTACACCTAACGTCGCGACGTCATGCATCCAATATGAAAAAGGGAGATAAAAGCTAGTTATAAATCTCAAAATCGTTTCTTAACTCCCAA
>DASVBA010000549.1:0-4159 GCA_036376095.1 Chryseolinea sp. | reverse complement strand
GTCAACAAGGCAAGCGCACCGATCGCCGTCCCTAATACATAACTGTGAATTCGTAACGGCGAGTCCAATACGACAAATCCCTCGGACTTCAGATATGCTGTAACCCCTATCCACCACGGTATGGCTTGGGGATTTAATATGCTAAGTATTAGTCCCCTGACAAAACCGCTTTCTTGCATTTTTACGCTGGCCATTGTTGGCTTTTGCGCGGTCCATACTCCAAGAACACCGAGAATGATCATCACTGAAGCAGCCAAAAGCTTAAAATGCTGCTGAATAGCTGGTGAGGACGTAATCCATGCTTCGAATTCCACAGCGATCCAAGCGTAGGGATATTCGACCAACGCTACTGCAAGTGCAAAACGCAACGCTGCTTTAAGTTTGTTTTCCAACCCCAGCTGAAGCACAAGGATATTGAGGGTTCCGGGAGGGATAGAACCTATAAAACTGGCAACGGCACCGATAAAAAAGACTTTTACCACTGATTTCTGAGAACCCTACGAAAAGGCGGCAAAATAGAGAAACAACCTGTTAAGTTCTGCTGTACCGTGGAGGATTTATTAAAAGTAATTTATAAGTCAGTACTCGTTTGAAATTCATTCGTGCCTTATAATATAGGCGATATTTTAAAAAGGAACGGTCTCCAAATTGAAAAATGTGAGTGCATCTATTTATTCTTCACGTTAACGATCACCCGCTGATAACGGGTAAGTTTCGGCGTACCGGAATCGCTGACTTCAAGAATGACGTGAATGGTATCGCCGGCTTTCGCGTCCTTCGGTATGACAAATGAAGCTTTGTCGAGGCTGCTGTCGATAATTTCAATTCTGCCGGCATAGGAATCCACTTCGTGGTATTGCCACCACCTATAGGTGACGCTGTTCTTGTCGGGATCGTTACCAAACCCGATAAGCCTGATCAGCGAACCACGCTTACCGGTAAGGGTATTTGCATGCCGCAACGTAACGACTGGCGGATGATTGGCTTTGTCATGAGGCATCACACACCAATCCGCGCGTGCAGCAAAATCATTCTGTAACACGCCTATCCATCGCGTTTGCGGATATGCCTTGTCATCCTTTTCTGTGTATGGGTTGAAGTCAGTTACCCGATCACCATCTTCCCAACGGTTAGGATTCTGAGCGGACCTGACCATTCTTCCACCCCACCCTCCGAATGAAGCATCTGAAAGATTGGCCAACCCTACATCGATCAAATGGAAAAATGCAGGTGAATCACCTTCGGAAATAAAATCGTACATGCCCATCTTCATTTTTTTCATCTGTACGGTGTCGCCTTGGTCGTGCTCCGGATCATTTTGAATAGCGGTTCCATCGCCCCATAAATAATAATGACTCAATAACTCTCCATGTCCGAACTTGATATGCTCCTTAAACCACGGTCCTCTCAAGTACGGTTGAAGTGCTTCGGGCACAACGCGCGGCCATGGGTATGCAAAATTCCAAAACTGGGCGGAATTATAGAGTACTTTTATTTTTGGCCAGTTCGGAGCTATATACTTTTGATAGGTATTGTCCTGGTCCAGCACGGCGTAAATGATCGCCTTATCAGACACCTTCTTTTCAATCTGATGCCAATTGGAAGTATTCTTATGTTCATCCTCAATTGATTTCAACGCCCGGGCTACGGTATTTGTCCCTCCCCATATTTGCAAATAGACAGGCTGTTTGGAGTCATCAAGAAGTATTTTTTTAATAAAATCTGAGCCTTCTGTGTCCTTCGCCATTTCTCCTTCAAAGTCTATGTTCCCGACTCTTACTATACCCTTCAAATACTCCGGAGTCGGGAATCCCTGTGCATGTTTCGTGAGGTTGCCGTAGACGCTGGCATAACGATCGATAAACTCCTGCATCCAGGTCGTGCCTGGCCACCTTAAATCCGGACGTGCACCATAGCGGTTTTTTGTCATCTCCATTTCCGAGGTGTAAAGCGTGCCTTTGCCATCGCCTTTATAATGCCACTGAGAACTGCTGTACACAAGACCGATCAAATCAAATTCATTTGCATATAAAAGCAACCGTATAAAGGAATCCTGGTCATCCACCTCCCCGTCAGTTGTGACGATGGTTCGAGGTTTTCCACCATTTTGGCCATTAGTTACAGAACAAGAAACGATCAGAATGACAAGGAGGCCGACGAGCGAGGTTTTCATAGGAAAGATTCACATAAAAATAATCGGCCGCTGAAACAAAAGGAAAATCTTGATGATATAAATATGTCCTACTTTTATGACTCTACAGTTTCTCATGCTTAAGCATTATTGGAATACGGCCCTAAGGAACCTGCTACGCTGGAAATTATTCACTTTTATCAACATCGCCGGCCTGTCAATTAGCATTGCGATATTCCTTTCGCTTACGGCTTATGTTCGGTACCAGTTCAGCTTCGACAAATTCTACAAAGACGGCGACCGTGTATACAGGATCGACTATCGCGAATACCAGGGTTCACTGCCTGTATTACAAAGCGCCCGGACGCACGACCGAACGGCTTTGTTGGTCCACGAATACGTTCCGCAGATTGAGGCCGTAACGAGAGTTTATAACGAAAAGGCATTTGTATTTACGGAGAATGTACGCATTGTCGATCAGAACATGCTCTACGTTGACAGCTCATTCCTTAAAGTGTTTGACGTAGAAGTGGTGAAAGGTTCGGCGGAAAATGCTCTTACACCTCCAAGCGCTGTAATGATCTCCGAATCGCAGGCAAAGGTGTATTTCGGGGATAATGATCCTATGGGAAAAGTCATTTATTTTAATGAAAGGCTTCCGTTTACCATTACGGGTGTTTTCAAAGATATTCCGCGCAACTCCTCTCTTGATTTTGATTTTCTTCTGTCGTGGTCGACAATGCCCTACTATGGCTGGATCTCCAAGGATGGTGATTTCCGGTCCCCATGGACGTTTACCTATGTCAAGCTCAAGCCAAATGTGAGCGACGTTGCCGCTATTGACGAAGCGTTGACAGCTATGGCGACGAAGCATATCACGTCACTGGAGCGAAGGCAACTCAAAGCGAAACTTTCTCTTCGCCCCTACGAAGAGTTGCACACTGCTGAGGCGCTGTCGGGAGAGGCAAAACCTGCGGTAAGCAAGACGCTGCTTTATTCACTGCTGTCGCTTGCTGTTTTTATTCTCATCGCTGCATGGATCAATTACATAAACCTTTCACTTGCACGATCCCTGGAACGCGCCGATGAAATTGGCGTGCGAAAAGTTTTTGGGGCGTCGCGAATGGCGATCAGCGGCCAGTTCATCCTCGAGGCGCTGATCCTTTCCACGCTAACTTTTGGGTTCGGCTTCGGTATAAAGACAATTTTCACGGGTCCACTTGCCCATCTGATTTTTAACAATGCACCCCCATTCGCAAGTGATCTCGGCGCCACGTTTCTCAATTTTGCGGGCTTTGTAGTAGTTACGACACTGGTCGCATTTTATCCTGCTCTGTTTATTTCGCGTTACAAGCCGGCGTTGATCATGCAAAGCAGGGTTTCGGGCGGAACTGGTATGTCACGTTTGCTGCAGCAGGGCCTCATGGTATTTCAATTGTTCCTTGCCATTGCAATTATCGGAATTACACTTGTCGCAAGCAGGCAACTAAACTTTATGCGCGAGTATAATTCAGGTTTTAATTCGACGCACACCATAGCGCTTCGTGCGGGAGCATCCACCAATTCGGATTCATTACGCTATTCCAGATATATGGCGTTTCGAACTGAGGTTTTGAATAAAGCAGGATTTGTTTCAGGAACAGCATCCTTCAATATACCCGGACAGGAAATACGCTTTCATGATGAAGGCGTACACGCCGTCGGCTCCGCAAATGACAAAAAACAATCCTTCTGGGTTATGTGGATCGACGACGGTTACCAGGAGACGTTTGGACTCACTCTCGTTGCAGGGAGGAATTTCAACCAAAAGGAACAAGGACCAGTATGCCTCATCAATGAAAAATCCCTCGCAGCGTTAGGCTACCTCAACCCCCTCGATGCAGTGAATACAATCCTGATCACCGCCGACCAGAGGAAATATACAATCATTGGCGTATTGAAAGATTATCACCATGAATCCATTCACAAACCTGTTGATCCAATAGTATTCTTCCACCGGCATCCATTTGAATATGGATATATTTCTTT
>DASVBA010000542.1:0-9486 GCA_036376095.1 Chryseolinea sp. | reverse complement strand
ATCAACAGCAAATCCCATTATAAATCCAATTCCCATCAACGCCAATGGATTGGTTTCGACGGGGAGCACGAGAAGATACGCTACGTACAAAAAACAGAAAGCTGTATGAAATAATACCACGTTCTGAAGTATCAGCACCTGATACAGCAAATAGATAAAAAAGGATACTATCTGAAGTATGCTTACCCTGCTCATCTTTCCAATTTAAGGATGACCTGCTCAACCGAATCCTGTTCCTGTTGCCTGTGGTTCTTCACCACGCTCACAAACGAAAGCTTTCTGAAGTCCTGGCTCAACTTCACCTTGAGATCATAAAACAACGCAGCCTTGTTGAGCTGGACATCATCGATAACACCTATCATTACGCCTTCCGGGAATATGGCGTTATATCCAGAGGTTATGACCGTATCGCCTTTTACTGGCGCTGCATGGGGCGGGATATACTTGAATTCGACTATGTCTGGGTTACGACCGTCCCACTGGATGGTCCCAAAATGTTCAGTTCGCTTTAATATCGCGGAAACCATTACATCGATATGCAATATGGACGTAACGACACTATAATGGTTCGACACGATCTTCACCTTTCCAACCACACCCTGGGGGCTAATAACAGCCATACCTGGCTCAATGCCCGCGTCCCGGCCCTTGTCTATCGTGATAAAATTTTTGAAGAAGTCGACATGATTGTTAACGACCTTAGCGCTGATGAAATCATACCTGTTGACAACTATACTATCAACTTTCGTGATAGCTGTTGAATCGATGACAACATTAACAGCAGGATAAACTTGCTTTCTTTGACGTTCCAGTGCTTGTTTTAATGACGCATTTTCTTCCGCCAGCATTCTGTTCACTTCGCTCAGCTGGAAATAATCTCTTACACTTTGCGAGAAGTTATTCATTGCGGCGACAACGCCGTTGGACGAATTGAAGAACTTGGTGCCCTGGTACGCATTGTTTTCGACAATGAGCCATGCGCAGAATATTTCCAGCAATAGAAACGTGAAAAATGCCCGGTTCTGGTAAACAAAAAGAATGAGCCGTTCCATGGCTTATGTCATCAATACGGCACGGTATTGTTGAATGTTCTTCAGTGTCTGACCCGTACCGCGCACGACCGCGCGCAGTGGATCGTCCGCGACATGGATCGGTAGTTTGGTTTTCAGTGCTAAGCGTTTGTCAAGGCCACGAAGTAATGCTCCGCCACCAGTGAGATAAATACCGCGTTCGTAAATATCAGCCGAAAGTTCGGGAGGTGACGTCTCAAGGGCTTTCAATACAGCTTCTTCAAGTTTTGAAACTGATTTATCAAGAGCAAAAGCAATTTCCGAGTAAGAAATCTTGATAGTTTTGGGAATACCTGTCATCAGATCGCGGCCACGTATTTCATAGTCAGCTGGTCCGTCATCTAGTTCCGTCAAGGCAGAACCAACTTCAATCTTCACTCTTTCTGCCGAACGTTCGCCAATCAGCAAGTTATGCTGACGACGCATGTAGTCGAGGATATCCCTGTTAAAAGTGTCTCCCGCTACCCGGATTGATTGATCGCAGACGATACCCGAAAGTGCGATTACAGCAATGTCCGTGGTACCACCGCCGATATCGACGATCATATTTCCAATAGGCTGCTCAATGTCGATACCTGTCCCGATAGCCGCAGCGATAGGTTCGTAGATCATGTAAACTTCTTTGGCACCAGCATGCTCAGCAGAATCTCTAACAGCTCGTTTCTCCACTTCCGTGATCCCCGACGGAATACAGATTACCATACGGTATGACGGTGGGAACAATCTTTTTCCAGTGTCGATCATTTTGATCAGCCCACGGATCATCATTTCCGCTGCCTGAAAATCGGCAATCACCCCTTCCTTCAACGGACGAATAGTCTTGATGTGGTCGTGAGTTTTTTCATGCATCTGCATTGCCTCTCGTCCAATTGCCAAAACTTTGCTGTTCACTTTATCAAGCGCGATAATGGAAGGTTCGTCTACCACAATCTTGTCTTTATAAATAATCAGAGTATTTGCCGTTCCCAGGTCTATCGCAATATCGCTGGTGAAGAAATCAAAAAATGCCATGTATGTGTTGTGTTGCCTAAAGTTTAAAAATGGTGCTTTGCGTGAAAGGGCTTCGGCGCAAAATTGCGTTTAATTTACTAAAATAAAGACTAACGGTTCAAAAATGTAAGTTTTTTACCGCCTTAGAAAATTTTTCAGCGTACCGACTTTGAACCCAAAGAAGTAAACAAGTACCCTGTCTGAATTTTCGACAAGCCACTATGAAAACTTAGTGCTTGAAGTGACGGGTTCCGGTAAAGACCATCGTCATATCATGTTGATCACAATAGCTAATCGAGTCTTGATCTTTCACTGATCCGCCAGGCTGAATGACTGCTTTTATGCCATGTTGATTTGCTATCTCTACGCAATCCGGAAAGGGGAAGAATGCATCCGATGCCATAACTGCATTCTCCAGGGAAAAACCGAACGTAGCAGCTTTCTCAATCGCCTGATTTAATGCGTCCACCCTCGATGTCTGGCCGACTCCACTGGCCAAGAGCTGACCGTTTATCGCCAGCACGATTGTATTCGACTTCGTGTGTTTACATATTTTGCTAGCGAACAACAAGGCATCTACCTCAACCTTCGAAGGAGGACGTTTCGTTACCACCTTCAGATCTCCCGTTGAATCGGTTTTCAAATCCAGGTCTTGTTCAATAACTCCGTTTAAGATGCTTTTGCACTGAAGGGTTTCACTTAGCTTTTTCTTCTGCAAAAGGATCATCCGGTTCTTCTTCGACCTCAGCAGCTCGAGGGCCTTAGTGTCATAAGCCGGTGCAATGAGAATTTCAAAAAACAACTTATTGATTTCTTCGGCGGCCGCCAGATCGATCTCTTTATTGGTAGCGAGCACACCCCCAAAAGCCGAAACGGTGTCGGCTTGAAAGGCCTTCAAATACGCCTCTTTAACTGAAGATGCTGTTCCGACTCCGCAGGCGTTGGTGTGTTTAATAATAACAAAAGATGTCTCCTGAAACTCCTGAACGAGGTTTATCGCCGCGTCGACGTCAACCAGGTTGTTATAGGAGAGTTCTTTTCCATTTAGCTGCTCAAACAATCCATCAAGGTCACCAAAGTACGTTCCCTTTTGGTGAGGATTTTCTCCGTAACGCAGGGTTCTTCCACCCTGAATACTCTTCTTGAAAGTTGGAATCTGAAATTCCCTGTTAAAGTAATTGAAGATAGCGGTATCGTAATGTGACGTAACGTCGAATGCTTTTGCCGCGAACAGGCGGCGATCGCTAAGTTCCGACGAGCCATCCTTAGATTGAAGTAAATTCAACAATTCACCATACTGACTTCTTGATGCAACGATCAGCACATCGTTATAATTTTTTGCTGCACCGCGGATCAATGATATTCCCCCGATGTCAATTTTTTCAATGATCTCTTCTTCATTACCTCCACTTGCAACAGTTTCTTCAAATGGGTAAAGGTCAACGATAACGAGGTCTATAGGGGTAATTTTGAATTCTTCAGACTGCTTGAGGTCTGACGGATCGTCGCGCCTGTAAAGAATTCCTCCAAAGATGGACGGATGGAGTGTTTTTACCCGTCCTCCAAAGATGGAAGGATATCCGGTCCGTTTCTCTACCGGAGTTACCGCATATCCAAGCTTTTCGATGAACTCCTGAGTTCCGCCGGTCGAAATAAATTCTACGCCTTGTTTAGCGAGCTGATGAACAATAGGGGCAAGGTTGTCTTTATAAAAAACAGAAATTAACGCGCTCGAAATTTTGCGAGTAGACATGGTGTTTTAGCGGTGGAATTAGAATGGATATAAGCGTATTAAATTGCTGGACTAGCTCAGTCCAGGGACAAAGTCATTTTCCTCGTACTCCTCAAACTCAATTGTAAAGTCGTCCGCATCCAGGTAAGCAGGGAAGCGATCGCGGAAGGCGCTAAGTGAATTAGCACTTAACTCAAGAGTACGAATAGCTTCAACACCTTCATTGCTAAAAATAACTTCTCCTTTAGGGCTTATCACAGCGGAGTGGCCGTCATACTCTATGCCGTTCCCATCTTGTCCAACACGATTCACGCCAACAACGTAACTGAGATTTTCAATGGCCCTTGCTTTTAGCAACGTATCCCAGGCATCTATTCTGGCAGTGGGCCAATTGGCAACATAAACTGCTACATCGTAAGAAGGACGCTTGAGGGTTGCTTCCCAGCGATTGCGGCTCCAAACTGGAAATCTCAGGTCATAACAGATTAGCGGGCAGAGCCGCCATCCTTTCCAAGATGCAACGAGAAGACTTTCTCCCGGCGAATATATCTTGTGTTCATTAGCCATTCTGAACAAATGGCGTTTGTCATAGGTCTTAAAATTTCCTCCCGGCTCCATCCACAGCAAGCGATTATAAAACCGGTCATGCACTGTAACAATATAACTTCCGAGAATCAGAGCACCGGTTTGGTCGGCCATGTTTTTCATCCATTTGAACGTACGCATGTTCATGTGCTCTGCCATTTTGTGCGCCGCCATGGTAAATCCAGTGGTAAACATCTCAGGCAGTACAATCACATCGGTCGACCCCCCGATCTGCCAGATTTTTTCCTCAAACATGGACAAATTGGCTTCAGGGTCCTCCCAATGAAGTTCCGACTGAATTAATGTGAATTTAAGGTCCTGCATAGCCTGTGATTTGCCCGCAAAGAAACAGAATGGACGGCAATTTCTCTAACTAAAATTTCTGCGACTTGAAGAGTAAGAATGAACCACTGCAGGAGAGAGGCTTGCTAGAGGGTCCTTAGGATAGTACACGCCTTTTCCAGCGTTTCCTCCTTTTTCGCGAAGCAGAACCGCAGCAATCGATTGTCCGTGCCATCCTTATAGAAAACAGATACCGGGATCGAGGCAACTTTGGATTTTTTCAGAAGGTCATCCGCCATTTCAACGTCCCCCTTATTCGATATTTGCTTATAGGACATCAGTTGGAAGTAGGATCCGTAGCTTTGCAGCGGCTCAAAGGATGAACCTTTCATCTGCTCGAGGAAAAAGTCTCGTTTCCTCTGGTAAAAGTTCGCCAGCCCCAAATAATGCTCCGGCGTTTGCAAATATTCAGCGAGCGCCAGTTGGACAGGAGTATTCACACTGAAAACAACGAACTGATGAGCTTTGAGGATCTCTTTTGTCAATGTCGGCGATGCAACTACATATCCTACCTTCCATCCGGTTGCGTGAAAAGTCTTGCCAAAAGAAAAGACAGCCAGACTGCGATCAGCCAGACCCGGGTAGCGTAAAATGCTTTGATGACTCAAGCCGTCGTATATCAGGCGTTCATACACTTCATCACTAAGAACCAGCAAGTCATGTTCCAGGGCAATCTTTTCAAGCTCCAGGAGATCTTGCTCGCGAAGCACTGCACCGCTAGGATTGTGCGGAGTGTTGATGATGATCATCCTGGTCCGCTTGTTTATCCTTGATCGCACGACCTCCCAGTCGACGGAAAAATCGTTGGCGTTGAGATTTATATGTACAGCAACTCCGCCGTTCAGTCGTACCGCGGGGTTGTACGAATCATATGACGGATCGAAAATAATTACTTCATCACCAGGCGAGATCAGCGCTGCTATTACAGAGTAGGTAGATTCAGTTGCACCAGATGTAATGGTTATTTGTGTTTCGGGATCGACCTGGCGTCCGTATGTTTTCAGGATCACCTCTGCTATTGACTTTCGTAGTGCGGGAGTACCGGGCATTGGCGCATACTGATTGTGACCTGCCAGCATATATTTATGCACAAGCTCGATTATTTTTTCATCGATCATGAAATCAGGGAAACCCTGAGAAAGGTTTATTGCCCCATAGTCCAGAGCCAGCTTTGACATGACAGTAAAAATAGATGTACCCACATCGGGAAGGCGGGACTGCACTTTCATGATAAAATTGTTGAGTCGAAGAGAGGAAAGGTATTAAAGTTCGAACTACGCAATAGGTATTTATTTCTTAAAGGTCCGTTTATTTCTTTAGTGGCGCCGTTATCCTGTATTCCGTGTCGACCTTTCCCTTAGAAATATCAGCAAGCTTTCCTTTCAAAAGTCTCTTACGAAGGGGTGTCAGGTAATCTACGAACATTTTCCCCTCGATGTGATCGTATTCATGTTGTATGACCCTTGCTTGCAGACCATCATATTGTTCTTCCTGAAGGTTCCAATCCTGGTCATAGTAACGAATGCGAAGTTTTTCCAATCTGGAAATCTTTTCACGAATGTTGGGAATGCTTAAGCAGCCCTCCTCATATTCCCACGGCAGACCGTTTTCTTCCAACATGATCGGATTGATAAAAACTTTTTTGAAATCAACCATTCCTGGCTCGTCGTCCATAATTGTTCCATCAACAACAAACAACCGAATGGATTTGCCTATTTGTGGCGCTGCCAGTCCGATGCCGTTTGCGTTGTGCATTGTCTCGAACATGTCATCAATCAACTGCTTAACATCTGTGCCCTTTTCTATCTCCGTGGCTTTCTGACGCAACACCGGGTCACCATACATTATTATCGGATAGATCATCCGGCAAAGTTAATTGTAATATTTAATTCAACTACCTGGAAGTCACGCAAAAATGTAATCAGACAGACTGCAGAAAAGATTGGAGGATTATAGTTGCGCTGATCTTATCAACGTTAGCCTTGACCCGACGATCTTTTTTTTTCATGCCGCCGTCGATCATAGCCTGCTTTGCCATGCTGCTGGTAAATCGTTCATCAGCCAGGTTAACCTTTTTATCAGGGTAAATTTTTTTCAGTTCTTCAACGAATACCCTCACCAGCGGGGCGATCTCGGAATCTTCATTCTTTAAAGTTTTCGGCATCCCAACAACAAACTCATCCACCATCTCTTTTTTCATATAAGCCGCCAGAAAAGGAAGAAGCTCATTGGTCAGCACCGTGTCCAGTGGGGTAGCTATAATACGCAAGGGATCGGTTACTGCCAGCCCCGTTCTTTTTTTTCCGTAGTCAATTGCCAGAATTCTTCCCATGAAATAAATCTCCGGTGAAAACAAATATAGGGGTTACTTTTTGTTATAAATCAGCTGAACCAATTCCGAAGGGTAACGAATTGAGTCGGCCAGTTCAAATTGCTTCCTCGAAATGCTTTTCCCAAATAGTCGGATACCGTCGCCTAACACGATCGGGTGAATTGCCAACATCAACACGTCGACCAGGTTGCCTTCCAGCAGTATCTGCGTTATTTCCGCTCCCCCATACAACCAGATATTTTTTCCCTTCTTATTTTTCAAGTCTTCAACGAACGAAGAAATCTTTTCCCGCACAAAGACAACATTACGGTAAGGGTTTTCTCTTTCGGTCCTTGTGACGACATAGTTCGTTAGTTCAGGGTATGGCGGTCCGTAGTTGAGCAGCAAACGATACGATTTTCCTCCCATGATCGTTGAATCGATGGACTTCATGAACTCTGTCATGCCATAGTCCGCGTCGGAAAAACACCAGTCATACTCTCCGTTGGGTCCTGCTATTAAACCATCCAGGCTAAGGGCAAGATTCAAAACTATTTTTCGCATGAATAATGGAACGAAAAAATCCGGAGCATAGCGACTAAAAAATGCGCCGTCAGGTCAATTAAACTTTGATTTTTCGAAAAAGGCGAGCTTCACTTTATTCTCAAGCGCCATCGCTTTCGGGAAAAGGATTTCATTTTCAATCCTTGCGTGAGTGATCAGACTACTTTCGAAGGCTTTAAGCTCGTTATACAGTACCTTCACATGAAGCGGAGCGGTTGCATCCAGAATATAGTCTTTGGTGATATTGCGAATTCCTTCCATTTCATCATCATGAGCCTCGTGCTCCATTGCGAACTTTTGGACGGAGTTCTTTTCGAGAAGATAAAAGAGTCTTGTAGGGATATATCCGCTCTTGGATGCTTTTTCAAGAGCCAGAATAAAACTAAATAAGGTATCCTCCTCTTCGTAGATGTGCTCAATAAAATCCTCGACGAACAACGGAAAAACAATTTTCAGATCCCTCTCTACGGTTTCATAATCGGGTTGAATCGCTTTGAAACTTTCTACAAGTCTTGCGATGTACGGAAGCTTGTGCTTAATAAATAAAAAATGAGAATGCTTGAGGTATTCTATGATCAGATCGATCGGATAAGACACAAGCGGCAACTCTGCCTCCCGCAAATAGGTGGGTGATTCCATTTCGCGAACCACCTGCTCCACCTTCAGTCCATGCTGTTCGCAGACCTGTTCCAGGGTTAGAGCCGAATATTCGTAAAAGCGTATGCCGAAATAGAAAAGGACATAGGCGTGAACGTAATTCTGGTCAACCAGCTCAGAAATTGGGGTATTTTTTAAGGTTACCTTACTCATGCGATTTGTAAATATAGGGGAAAAATCGGGGTTAGTTAGGTTTTCCGGCGAGAAGAAACGAGGATTAAAGCCAGCCCGTTCCGGACTATTGCAAACAAAGTTAACCGTACCGAATTCGGAAGAAACCATAGTCCTCAAGTCAGTGTTATTGACTTTGCTTGCCAACATTTATTTTAGCACTTCGTTAAAGAATTATTCAATTTTACGCCATGAGTGAGTATCAGAATTCAAAATACCAGATCAGACTGCCACTAGTACTGTGTCTGGGGCTTGCAGCTGGGGTTTTTGTGGGGGCGAGCTTAAGCAACAAAAAAGGATCTGACGACGTGGGGAAAGACGTTCAAAAATTTAGGGATGTACTGACTCAAATACAGACTGAATATGTAGATACAGTCAATACTTCCGCGCTTGTGGATGATGCCATCCAGCATATGCTTAACAAGCTTGATCCACATTCTGCATACATCCCTGCCGCCGAGAGGATTGCTGCCAATGAGGACCTGCGTGGAAATTTTGACGGCATCGGAGTTGAGTTTAGTATTTTCAATGACACTATTGTGGTCGTATCCGCCCTTAGCGGCGGACCATCCGAAGCCCTTGGAATCCAATCGGGGGATAAGATCATTAAAGTGGACGACAAGCTTCTGGCGGGCATTGGGGTAACGTCGCCCGATGTAATGAAAGCGTTAAAAGGTCCGAAAGGCACTGAAGTTAGGGTAACGATACTCAGGCGGGACAAAGAGATTGAATATAAAATCGTCCGCGACAAGATTCCCCAGTATTCCGTTGATGTGTCTTATATGGTCGACGATGAGATCGGTTACATTAAGATCAATCGTTTCGCAGCAACGACCTTCGATGAGTTCCACGAATCGCTGAAGGAGCTTAAGCAAAAGGGAATGAAAAAGCTTGTTTTGGATCTGCAGGGAAATCCCGGAGGATATATGAATATGGCTATCGACATAGCCGATGATTTTCTTGAAGCGGGAAAGAAGATAGTTTTTACCAACGGAAAGGAAAGAAAATACAATTCGGACGCATCATCGACAGCACGAGGAGAATTTGAGAAAGGAGAACTGATC
>DASVBA010000540.1:0-3810 GCA_036376095.1 Chryseolinea sp. | reverse complement strand
GGAATAATTGAGTATAGCCTCCGGTTGCAATAGAGTTGAGTGAAGGCTGATTCAGTTCTGTTCTGATCCTCTCCAGCATATGCTTTACCATTCCTTCGTATCCGATCAGTACTCCTGCCTGAATGGCCTGCACCGTCCCTCGGCCCAGCACGGTTGATGGTATCTCCAGAGGCACGTCAAACAATTTTGCCGTGTTCTGCGAGAGTGACTTAATTGCCGTTTTCAGCCCGGGAGCGATTGAAACACCAAGGATCTCACCGTCTGCTGCAATCGTCGTAAACGTCAGGGCTGTTCCAAAGTCTACCGCAACACAACTACTCTTAAAATAAGTGTATGCTGCAAGAGCGTTCGAAACGAGATCGGACCCGATCTCATATGGATTCAAGACTTTAATCGGCAACTTTTTATACACCTCAGGCCCAAGCACAACTGGCTCACGCTCGAATAGCGACGTGACTGCATACACTATCTTTTCAGTCAGTTGAGGTACCACACTGCTGATCACAACCGACTTAACATCTCCACGGTCCCATCCGCGTTCAAAAAAGTAGTCAAGGATTTTCAGACTGTAGAACATGTGAGGTAGGTCGGTCACGGAAGGGATCCGCCAGGTTGCAGTCCACCGGTCTGAGCTGTGAATGCCCAGTGTTATGTCTGAATTGCCAACATCAATTGCTAAAAGCATCGGCCGGACCCGTTAACTATTTTCTTAAAAGTTTTCCCTCCCCGATCAGTTTACTGCCCTGTCTTACAAAATAATAATAAATCGATCCCCCTGTATCGCATTGCCATACGTAGCTGTATCTGCCTGCTGAGTCGTGATCTATTTTAACAAATTTAATACTCCGGCCCATGCTATCTGAAATCAAAATATTTACTGCACCGCTGTTTTGTACGGCATAGTCTAAAACAACACTGGATGAAAACGGATTGGGATATGCATTTACTTGTTCCTGGCCCGCACTGAATTGTTCCGCATCCGTGATCAGCAGCGGCATGTGTTGATCAAGCCACGTGAGACGCTGGCTGATCCAACTCTTTAGCCAGCTCACCTCAGATTGGAAGGTCGCTCCAATGTAATAGTTAGGCCATACATATTTGTTGAGCACATTCCATGCCTGGAAGTTGCGCCCCTGCGCCTCAACGTTCAGGACAGACGCCACGGAGTCGATGTAGCCGTGCAGATTCTCTTCGCTGAATGCTCCCGAACGAAGTTCTCCCCATCGTGCTGCGACCTTGTCGCTGAACGTTTCGTCCTGTAAGAGTCTCTTCCACCAAAAGGGTATCAGCCAATAATCATCAGGGCAGATGCTGTTAAAATCGAGAACAAAGCCCTCGGGACTACCACCGGTGCAGTAGTTAGCGTTGCCAAATCCCAGGTTAAAATCCCATACGGGTCCCATAAAGAGCTTTCCACCGTCGGCATCCCTTTGCTTGTACATGAAGGTACTTAACCGGTAGCCGTCGACATTTTTTGTGACCTCCTGAATTATAAAATAATCAACAAAAGAAGCCACATCAATGAACTTCGCATAGCCTGTGACAGCGTCGGCAAAACCGTTTCCAGCCAATGTGCTCTCAAAATCGCTCACATACTTTTTGATGTACGCCTTTTGCTCTGCCGCGATCTCATCAGTCTTAGGGTACTCATAGAGAAACTGGACCTTCTGATCTTTTGCGTGCGGTGGCTTGTAAGCAGAAGTCCATCCATCTTCATTTCCGCCAGTTGTTTTGTCGATCTTGAAGATGTATCCTCCTGTGACATCGCCACCGGAGATCTCATCAGGGTCAAGTTTATTTATATCTACCCGGTTCTTATCCCGTTTTATCTTTTCAATTACGACGTAAACACCCATGTATACGTCGTCGAGCACGAGTTCGCAGAATTTAGTTCTCGGCGCGTAACGTCCCAACGATCTCGCCATACGGTACGCCATCGCATCACGCATAAGGCTCTTGTCGTTATAGGGAGCAAACAATATCCAGTCCTCTTCCTCCGGCATTGATAACAGCGACGCCGCAGATCCATCACCGTTGGCATCCCTCAATTCGATACCGTATTGTTTTTTCGGAAACATCTGGGAGGATGATCCACGTATCTCTATTCCGATAGATCCTTCGTAGATGTTAGATGGATCTGATAAATGATTTCGATCCGGCCAGTTATCAATGATTCCCATCGTTGCCGTGGTCTTCGGATCATCCACAATCGGCACCGTGGTTTTTAACACGACGATAGGCAGGTTGGATGAAGTAAAGGGAACTATCGCATCGACTTGCGCGAACAATGAAACGCCAATCAGCAAACACGACAGGCAAACGCAGACAAATTTCATCATGAGAACCTAAATTTCAGCTAAGCTAAGGCTGAAGTATGAAATAAGAAATGTGCCCCCGCCTTATCTTGGGCGACCTTCTTAAACAAGCTAGTATCACTCACGTCTACGCCATCGCCATCAACGCCTCTCTCACCTTCATCATTCCTGTGCTTGCCTTTTCGGCCACGGAGTGAAGAAGTGGTATGTGGTGCAGATCAGGAACTTTAGGATCCACAATGTATTTAGGAGCATCGTAAGGCACGTAATTGATAAGTCCGGCAGCCGGGTAAACAGCCATCGACGTCCCTACAACCACAAAGATATCTGCACGGCTGGCATGTATCGCTGCGACTTCCATGAGAGGAACCATTTCTCCAAACCAGACAATGTTGGGTCTTAACTGAGAACCTTTTGCGCATTTGTCACCCATCTTCAACTCCCATCCGTCAATAGGATATATCAATGATTCGTCGATGGTACTCCGGGATTCAAATAAACTTCCATGTAAATGAATTACGTGAGACGAACCTGCACGCTCATGCAGATTGTCCACATTTTGTGTTACTACTGTTACGTTGAAATGTTTTTCCAGCTCTGCGAGGACCGCATGACCTGCATTGGGCATTACTTCTAATGCGCGCTTCCTTCGTTGATTGTAAAAGTCCAGTACTACTGAGGGGTTCTTTTTCCAGCCTTCAGGAGTGGCAACTTCCATGACATCATAACCTTCCCAGAGTCCATCCGAGTCACGAAAAGTCGGAATGCCACTTTCAGCGCTGATCCCGGCCCCACTAAGCACGACAAGGTTTTTCATATCGAATTGAATATGAAACTAAATTTAACAAAGGCATTTGAAAGAATTCGGGCTCTGGTGACAAAAGGCTACAAACTGCAAGGCTTCATCAATCCGCTAGCATTCAAATCTCATCACCTTCTGCCAGGCTTGAAGCTTATTTTTTCTTTTTGGGTGCCTTGGTTGCCTTTGGCGCAGCTTTCTTTTTGGCTACCGATGCCTTGGCCTTTTTTGCTGGTACGGCTTTTTTCGCGGGAGCTGCTTTCTTTGCGACAGCAGTTTCGAGGGCCGCTGCTTTTTTCTTTGCGGGTTCAGCTGCCGTTTTTGGAACCTCGGGAGCTGCCTGACTCTTCCGTCCAAATCTGCCCCTTTTTTCAGGAGCATTCGCGGCTAATGTGACGCATTCCTCCAACGTCAGCGACGCCGGTTCGCGATCCTTTGGAATCTTAACGTTCTTCTTGCCGGCTTTTATATAAGGACCAAACCTTCCGTTAAGAATCTGAATATCGGGATTCTCGGGGAAGGCTTTGATTAACCTATTTGCATCTGCAATGCGCTTTGCCTGTATAAGCTCTACCGCTTTTTCAAACGCGATGGTGTATGGATCGTGATCCTTCGGGATAGAAACAAATTTCTTGTCATGCAATACATACGGACCAAAGCGCCCAATGCTTACGACCACCGGCTTTTCCTCGAACA
>DASVBA010000539.1:0-21067 GCA_036376095.1 Chryseolinea sp. | reverse complement strand
GGGATCGTAAACAGTTCCGGAGAAGGATAGGGAGTCAATATACGTTCCGGTGCTGAATGCTAGTTTTAGTTCCGGTGCTGAGTTTTTTTCCGTTATGTCCTGGATAGCTTCGCGGAAATTGAGGGCATAGGTTGTGCTGTCGAGAAGTTCAGATTTTAGTTTGATGACTACGTGAGTCTTTTTCACATTGATGTCGTATTCCTTTCGGATGTCGGGAGTGATAATGATTTGATCTTTTGGATTATTCAGGATAACGGTTTCATTAAATGTGAGATCGATCTGTTGAGAATTGAATTTTGTTTGTCCGTCTCTTGGGTTGGATTGTATGAGGATCGGAGGTATTGTGTCTTTTGGTCCGCCGGTGGGTGAAGTTTGCCGTGCGCAGCCTAAAAGGAAGAGTCCATAGAATAGCCAGTAAGCTTGTCTTCTGAGATTCATTTCTTGATTACATAAATGTGACTGGAGTACTCGGAGGTTGCACTTCCGGAAATGTTGGAGCGAAGGCCGTTAAGTACGGACTTTAGGATGGTCAATGGGCCTATGCTTTTATTCTGGTATTTCTCACTTAGGAGTGATACGTAGTAAGCGTCGAGTTTCATGGGTATTGTACTGACAACGTTGAGGCTATGGGCCGCCATTATTTTTTGCATGTCTTGAAGCGTGAAGTGCCAGAGGTGTCGTGGTACATCATAGGCTGCCCATGTATTTTGGTAATGTTTGGCGTCCCATGAATTTCGGTTTGGTACTGCTATAAAAATTGTGCCAGTTGGCTTGAGGAGGTTTGATAAGTTGTTGATCAAGTTGTGGAGATCGGGAACATGTTCTAATACGTGCCAGAGGGTGATGATGTCGAATTTTGTCGGCGGGAGTTGTTCTATTGTTGAATAGATGGTTTGTCCGGATTTTGTTGCTGCTATTTGACTTGCCAGTTTGGATGGTTCGATACCTTGCACGGTCCAGCCAATGTTTTTACAATGAGTAACGAAGTCACCGGTTCCGCAGCCATAGTCGAGTAGGGTGAGTTGGTGTGCCTTGATGTGTTTTTTTATGAGGCGTGTTTTCCATTTTATGGTTTGCGTTCTGGCCAAGGCATAGAGACGATCGATTACGTTGGTAGGCTGCGCTGTGTGAGAAACGTATGCAACGGATTCGTAGTACTTACCGAGTTCGGGTATTTCGGGAACAGGATTGGTGAAGGCGAACTGACAGCGGGTGCATTGAACGATGTCGAATGTTTCATGTGAAACGGTATAGTCTGTGCAGCTGAGATAAGGCGTGAATGTGGTTTCCCCACAGACGGGACATTTTGATAGTTCGGTCATTTGCCCATGTAGATAGTAAGAACGGATACATCCGCGGGCGACACCCCGCTTATGCGGGATGCTTGGCCGATGGTTTCGGGTCGTATGCGTTTTAGCTTTTCTCGTGATTCTAATGAGAGTGCTTTGACCCTGTCGTAATCAAAATCGGGCAAAATCCGGAAATCGTCTAAGGTGCCAAGCTTTTCTGCCAGCATTTGCTCGCGCTGGATGTAGCTATCGTATTTTATAAGGATCTCAGCTTGTTCGAGTTCTTCTGTTGAATACTTTTCGAATAGATCAGTGGTTATGTTTGCTGGTAGTTGTCTGAAGTCGTTGATGGTGATTTGAGGCCTCTTGAGAAGCATTGACAATGGAGCTCTCTCATCGATGTCAGATGTACCCAGGCTATTTAGCCATGGATTTGCCGCAGATGGATCGACCTTAATTTTTTGAAGCCTGCCTGCGAGATCGTGGATGGCTGATTTTTTGGCTAGGACGTTTTGGAGTCTTTCTTCACTTGCCAGACCGATCGTTTGGCCAAGTTCTGTTAGTCGCAGGTCGGCATTGTCTTGACGGAGCAGGATACGATACTCAGCCCGCGAGGTAAACATCCTGTATGGTTCCTGGGTGCCTTTGTTGACGAGGTCATCAATCAGTACTCCAATGTAGGCCTCGGACCGTTTCAAAATGAACGGGTCTTTTTCATGAACTTTATTGTGAGCATTTATTCCTGCCATGAGTCCTTGGCAGGCCGCTTCTTCGTATCCTGTTGTGCCGTTGATCTGACCCGCAAAATACAGATTATCAATAAGTTGAGTCTCCAGCGTAGGTCTGAGTTGTGTTGGAGGGAAGAAGTCATATTCAATGGCATATCCTGGCCTGAACATTTTTGCTTGCTCAAAGCCCTGGATCTTTCTCAATGCACGGTATTGTACATCCTCGGGTAATGAGGTCGAAAACCCGTTAACGTAGATTTCTATTGTGTTCCATCCTTCGGGTTCAACGAAGATCTGGTGACGTTCGCGTTCGGCGAATCTGTTGATCTTGTCTTCTATGGATGGGCAATACCTCGGACCCAGGCCTTTAATCCGGCCTTGGAACATTGGGGATCTATCAAAGCCCGTCTTAAGTTCGTCATGAACCTGATCGTTTGTGTAGGTAATCCAACAGCTGACCTGTTTTGTTAATGGAGAAGTATCCGAATAGGAGAATTTGCCCGGCAGTTCGTCGCCAGGTTGTTCCTCCATCCTTGAGTAGTCAAGGCTTCGGCCATCTATTCGAGGTGGAGTGCCGGTTTTCATTCGTCCGGACTCGAAGCCGAGCGTAGTTAATTGTTCGGTTAGGCCCGTCGCCGCCTTTTCAGCGGTCCGTCCTCCTCCAAAGTTCTTTTCACCGATGTGAATCTTCCCGTTAAGGAATGTGCCGTTTGTCAGAACGACTGAATCTGCCATAATCTCGTTTCCGAGGTTGGTGCGTACTCCTATCACTCGATTTCCTTGTACGAGGATTTCCTTGACCATATCCTGCCAGAAATCGAGATTGGGTGTTCTTTCCAAGGCAAGTCGCCACTCTTCTGAGAATTTCATGCGGTCGTTCTGAGTACGGGGACTCCACATTGCTGGTCCTTTTGACCGATTTAGCATTCGGAATTGGATCATGGATTTGTCGGATACAATTCCGGATAACCCTCCGAGTGCATCGATCTCACGAACAATCTGGCCTTTAGCAACGCCGCCCATTGCTGGATTGCAGGACATTTGCGCTATTGTGTTCATGTTCATGGTGATCAGGAGAACCTTGGATCCCATTTTGGCAGCGGCTGCAGCTGCCTCGCAACCTGCATGACCAGCGCCTACGACGATGACGTTGTATTTTTCGAACATTTTGGCGTTTTCTAAAATAGTTTCACGTGGAACCGATTATTTACCCACAAAATCTTTCAACATTTCCACATTTGTGTAGAATGTTCAGTCCGGGAAAAAACAAGTTGCGTCCGGCAATCGTTTCACGTGGAACTCAACGTCGCAAAGATAAGTAAGCATCCTCTTTTTTTCGCATGATCGATTTTGCCCGTTCAGTTTTGTCTGAGTAACCGATCAGATGCAAAACGCCGTGAACCATGACCCGGTGAAGCTCTTCGTCAAAGGGTGTTTCGAACTGTTGCGCATTTTCCTTCACTCTCGGGATGCTAATAAACACATCGCCTTGAATCCCTTTTGAATCGCTATAATCAAAAGTGATTATATCGGTGAATGTATCGTGGGCCAGGTACTCTAGGTTGATCCTTTTAAGATATCTATCTGAGCAAAAAATGAAATTTATAAATGTCAGTTTGCTCTTTTCCGATTCTGCAACGCTACGAATCCAGCGTGATGTGATTCTTGGATGAGGAAGTTTGAAGCGGGTTTCTTCCTGGAAGAAATTAATGTCGGGCATTAAGAATTCATGTAGAAGCTGAGCTCGACCACTCGGCCGTTTTCTTTGAAGTCCACTTCGTCAGAGAGGTGCTTCATGAGAAAGATTCCTCGTCCGCCAAGCTTTTCGATGTTCTCGGGAGCTGTTGGATCTGGTAGGTTCTCGTAGTTGAACCCGGAACCCTCATCCTTAATGACAAACCTTAGCATTGAGTCGTCCAATGAGAGGCTGAGGGATACGTTCTTGGACCTGTCGTTTGCGTTGCCATGCTTAATGGCATTGTTTACAGCCTCGGTAACAGCAATCATTATGTTACCATACATATCGTCATCCAGATGGAACCGCTCCTTTGCATTGTCAATAAAACTTTCGATCATTCTAATGTTTTCCGAAATGGACGGAACCTGGATACTGATAGTATTCATGCCTTATATGTTCTCAGATTTGTCGCGCCTAAACTAGTTTTCACCTACTCTCTTAAAATATTCATTTACTTCTTTCTTGTAGTATGGGTAAAGCTTCGGCGGAACTGTTTTCAGCAATTCTACTTCTTTTTCTTTGAGTCGCAAATAATCTTCAAACGCCTTTGGAATTTCTTTCTCGTAATCCTTGGCTGTCTCACCCTTTCTCTCCTCGTCCATATCCTGCTCTCGCATTGATTTCTCTGCTTCCAACAAACGTGTAACGATCTCCTGCTGCCGCTTAATCAACTGATCCGTCAATTGCTTGTTTACTAAGTCCATCTCAGACTGCTCCATTTTGGAAGGCAGTTCGCCGCCAGGTAATTTTCCGTCCTTCATATTCTCCTGCATCTGCTCCTGCATCTCCTGGAGCGCCTTCCTTATACGCTCTTGCTCCGCCGCCATTTCCGCCAACTCCTCTGATAGTTGTCGACCAGATTTGCCACTTCCTTTTAGCTCCTGGATTTTTTGGTTTAGCTGCTGCTGCATCTGACTCAACGAAGGCTTCTGTCCTTTCTTCTTGGATTTTCCCATAGATGGTTGTGCATTGGCCATCATCTCCATCATCATATCAAAGTGGTCGTCCAGCATCAGGGCCAAATTGTTTATCGACGTCATTGTCAATTGCATCTCGTTAGATGCCTGAGGACGCCTCCGTTCGCGGTTCGCTTCTATGACTTTGTCCAGATGCTCGTTCAAATCACTTACCTCCCGGGTAACCACGGAGCCCATAAATGGATCGCGCTTTCCAAGCGCTAACAAGCTGTCTTCCAATACGTTAGCATCATCTTTCAGCTTGAGTTGACGCTGCGCTATGTTGTTAAATCCCGGGTCGTTCTGGCTCAATTCGCCAAAGCCCTTCATTAAAGATTCCTGATCAAAGGAAAGTTTAACTAATCCGTGAATAATCTGTCGCAGTGTCTCAAGATTTTGCATGTCAATCTCCATCGTCATAGAGCTTTCAGCACCTTCCATCTGTTGTTGCATCTTTTGCATTTTCTGAAGAGCTTTTTGCTGCGGACTTTTCGCTTTGGATGGACTATTTTGATTTAGCATGTCCTTGCTTTCCTGCTGCTGCTGTTCAACGTCCTTTGAATCTTCCTCGGACGGCAGATCGCCCTCTCCTTTGTCCAACTCCTCACCCAACTCCTTGAGTTCGTCTATCTTTTCAGTCGTCTCTTGAAAATCTTTCTGAAGTTCTTCCTGTTCCTTCGCTAGCTCCTGACTCTCACTTCCGGGTTCATCATTCTTATTTTCCTGGGAATCGTCATTCTTGTTTTTCGAATCTTCACCTGATTTATCCTTTTCAGAATTACCTTTCTTATCCTTTCGCTCCTTGTCATTCTTTGTGGACTCTTTGTCCAGATTTTCAGTTTTTTCAAGCAATTCTTTCTGCTGTTCAACCTGCTCTTTGAGGTCAGTTATTGCCTGATCAAGCTTGAACTCATACTGTAGCTGCTTAAATAGTTCGAGCGTTCGCTCCAATTCCTTTTCCAGGTTGTTCGAGTTCTGATTGAGTTTATCAAGGATCTTTTGAATTTGGGAGATATCACTATTTTCCTTCAGCAGTTTTTGAAGTTCTTCGAACAGCCTCTTGGTTTCCTCATCCAGGAGCTCATCCATCAACTTTTGAATCTGCTTGGCCTTTTCCCGGATGCGTTCATCCTGCTCCGTGAATGCATCCTTCTTCTGATCCAGTAGTTTATTCTGTTCCCGAAGTTCCTCAACCAGTTGGTTCAGACTTTGTTTTTGCTCTAATATGTCCTCCAGCATCTTTTTGTCTTGCCAATCCAGACTCTGCTTTCCTTTTAGCTTTTGATTTGCCTGCTCAATTTGATCCTGCAGCTTATTGGCTTTGCCTACACTCTGATCGATCTTCTGTTGAGTTTTAGTTTGCGAGCTATTTATGTCAGCAATCAGGTTGTCCTCGCTAGGCACGTAGAACGTATATGTCGAAGTTTTCGTGGACTTACTTCCGTTGACGCCATCATTGTCCCAAACTTCAAGGAAATACTCCAGTGAATTTCCGGGACTGAGCTTTATGGAGTCAAGGGTCCAGGGATAGAAGAAACTTTGTTGGGTTTGGTTCTTTGCGATATTGATCGCAGTGCTTTTAGATGAGATCTCTTTTTGTTCCTGGTCCCGAACCTTGTAGTGTAGTGCTAGTTTCCGAACTCCATAATCGTCACTAAGAACTCCGCTTAGGACCAGCATCTTATAAAGCACCGAGTCTTTGAAATGATTGACTTCGATCTTTGGATATTCGTCTTTGATCACATTGACTTGATAAGCGATGCGCTCTCTATTCTGACTGAAATCGTTCTTTAAAACGACCTCATAGCTGTCCGCATGCTTAAATTTTCTCCGAAACGTAAATGTTTGATCATCAGTCATTTGGAAGTCCTCTGGCTGTCGATTTGCTCCAAACAACATCGACGCCTGCGTTGCGTTTGCTGTCGAAACCTCCCACCTTACCTCAGTTCCTTCCGGGACTTCAAGATTACCTGAATTAGAAAGCGTTTCGTTTTTGCGGTTTAGATAAGCAGGATAAAGAAGGCTTACATTGAAGCGTGACAACTCGGGGCGGTTAAGCAGCGAGACTTCATATGTGTCTGAGAAGAAGCCGGCGGCTTCGATCTGAAAACCAAAACCCTCCTGGACATTTTCAAAAACATATGAGAATTCGCCGGGCGAATTGTTATCGAGCTTTAGTCTTTGATTGTCGAGTATGATATAGGCATGTTCTGGAACAGCTGCACCTTCCAGTCTGACGTTTAAGGTAAAGTTTTCGTTGTGGAATGCGTTGAGGTTTCCATTACCAACACTGAACTTGAATGGGGCCTGAGGCGAATAGTGTCGATTGAAGTGAACAAGTCGGCTGGTGCTTTGAGTGAGGATCCCACGATTGATCACAAGAATTGAGATAATCACCACAATTGGAAGAGCCAGGTACTTGAGGTATTTCCGGTTTTGATTGAGATCGATAAAGCTGTCAAAAGACAGCGGCTCAAGCTCTTTTGATTTTTGCTCCACGCTGGCGTACGCGAGGGCAGAGCTGTTCGTAACGCCGAGCAATTGAATAAGGTTAAGGAGCCGGTCGCTGACCGTTGGCAAATGTTTGCCGATCACCTTTGCACTTTCCTCTTCGTTAAGTCCTCTTTTCGCCAGCCACCATTCAAAAGGCGCCTTAAGAAATCTGTACAAGCAATATATCGCGACGGCAAAAAAAGTAAAGAATATAAGGAACCTGGCCCAGGTGCTAAGCCACAAGTTATACTCCAGTAGAATTGCAATTAAGAAATAAGAGATTAAGATCGACAAAGATAAAAGTGCTCCCCTAACGAATATGTCGAGGTAATACTTTTTCCTGAATGATCTGATCTTATCATGAATACGCTCCGCTCCTGCTCCCATAGTATTCTTCCTTTAGTTATCAAAACGAAACACCAAAGCCAAAAGTTGGATAGCCTAATATAGTCTCTTAATAAGTATTGACAAAATTCCATTTGGGTGATGTGTCAAACTCTCGTTTCTTTCAAAACAGCGGAGACCAGTCAAACTCTTTTTCGAAGTATTCAATGACGTGCATTTTTAGCAACTTCTCTTGCTCCAATAGATCAAAGTGAGGCAATTTCCTAATCACCTTCCAATGAGGCCACCCCTCTTTATCCAGTCCTTCAAGTTCGTAATATCCAGAAAGACTAAGCACACGGCATATGCCAATATGCATTAGATCCTGTTTTTCTTCCTTGCTAAACACTTTCTTCCCTTGTCCCAGTTCCTGCACGCCTATCAGAAACAGGACGGCGTTGAGGTCTTTCGGGCGTTTCCCCACCATTGCCTGGAGATTTTCTAGCAGTGAGTTCCAGGCTCTGTCTAATTCCAGATCGCGCTTAAACATTTTCCAGTTGTTCCCAATATTCAAATGCCCTTCTTAAGTGAGGTATCACAATCGTGCCCCCTATGAGTGTTGCAATTCCCATCGCTTCATTTACCTGGTCAGTACTGAGTCCGACTTCTTTGCACTTCCCAAGATGATACCTGACACAATCGTCACATCTCAGCACCAGCGAGCAGGTTAGTCCGATCAATTCCTTTGATTTTACATCCAGCACCCCGTCGCTGCTGTAGGCGTTTGTATCTAAGTTGAATATCCTCTTAATGATGAGACTATCCGAGGACAAGATCCTTTCGTTCATCTTGGATCGATATTCATTAAAATCACTGACTAAAGACATCCAATGTTTATTTAGCGTTATCTTCGTATACCGTTAACTGCAAAGATATTCCGAAATGACAAATATTAGTCGTTACGATATTTTCGGCGATTTTATCTCCCTTTTCTTCCCCAAATACTGTTTGAGCTGCGACAATGCGCTTGTTAAAGGAGAGAATATGATCTGCACAATGTGCATGTTGGAAATGCCTCAGACTGATTATCACAAGTCTCGCGAGAATCCCCTGAGCCATCGGCTTTCCTACCGCATACCAGTGAAACACGCAATGGCCTTGTTCAAGTTCAGCAAGAACGGACGCGTCCAACATTTGTTACATCAGCTGAAATATCGAAATCATCCGGAAATTGGAGTCACGCTTGGAAGATTCTATGGGGAAAAAATGAGGGATGAATCGGAATTGAGATCGGAGGTAGACGTCATCATCCCAATACCGCTTCATCCCACACGTAAAAGAAAACGGGGATATAACCAAAGTGCAAAATTTGCGGAAGGGCTTTCCGAAAGACTCGAGATCCCGTTTACTGATGAGTTGCTGGAGAGAAGGATAAAAACTGAAACACAGACCCGCAAAACCAAACTGAACAGGTGGGAGAATATCAGCGGCGTGTTCGGCTTGAAAGTTCCGGAATCAATAAGGGGCAAAAAGGTATTGCTGGTCGATGATGTAATCACGACGGGGTCTACTCTTGAGGCGTGCTCACAACTCTTGATCGGCCAGGGTTGTCAACAGCTAAGTATAGCCTGTATCGCGGAGGCATAAAAAAAGCCCTGCAATTAGCAGGGCTTTGTATCGTGCAGTAGATTCAGTTGATCAATAATTGGATCCGGCGCGGATCATTGCGCAGCGAAAACCGATAGTGGCTGTTGCAGAATCCTGATCCAGGTATCTTCTGGTACCAGGCGACATCCAGTAAGCAACATCCTTCCAGGAACCGCCTTTGTATACACGCGAACGGTCTGTAATCAATGAAGTAAAGGACTCAGGATTTTTCTCGAAATCGCTGTTATAACCAGAGTTGGCGCCTGACGCAGGGTCAAGGAAACCATCGCGGCGAATAGGGTTGAGATCATCGAAATCCTGGAATGACATCGGTCTATAAATATCCTGCACCCACTCGCTGACGTTACCGGCCATATTGTATAAACCGTAATCATTCGGAGGATATTCGTAGATGTACGAAGTGATCAATGCACCATCATTCAGGCGACCGGCAATACCGGCATAGTCACCACGGCCTCTTTTAAAGTTTGCCAGCATAAAGCCCATTTGTTTTCCGTACGGATTTCTAACGGCGTGACCATCCCAGGGATAGATGCGCTGGTGTGTTTGTAATTCTTCCAACCACTGAGTTCCAATTAAAGCCTGAGCAGCATATTCCCATTCAGCTTCAGTTGGCAGTCGATAAGCCGGTACAACGATACCCGACTCCAGTGGAATGCGGCCATCGCTTTCCGCATATTCTTCGCCCGCGTCTTCAGCAAGCTTAATGTTCACAGCTCTAGTTCTCCATATAGCGAATTTACTAGCCTGATTCCACGTGACACCTACAACCGGGAAATAACGGAAACCAGGGTAGCGGAGGTAATGCTCAACGTAAGGATCATTAAAGGCCAGTTTACCTACCCAGACGGTGGTGTCAGGTAGTGCTGCCTGGTACGCCTCCTGCGAAGAATCCTTAGCCAGATAGTGCATGTACTCAAGCCAATGGACATTGGCAATCTCAGTCTCGTCCATGTAAAATGAAGCTACCGATACGGTTCTCTCAACGTTATCGCGTGAAGCCATAACATCTTCTTCAAATGAACCCATTACAGCTCGTCCACCTTCGATGAACACCATGTTGGGTGCGTCAGGCTGACCTTCATAGGGGTTTACCATAAAGCCGCCTTGATCCTCGTCATTGTAGGCCAGGCCGGTAGCCGTACTCACCTGACCCGGATTTTGGGCAGTTGGTTTTCTACCTTTTCCTCCAAAAAGGGAACAGGCAGAAAGAAGGACAGAACCTCCTACAGCATACAAAAGAATCCTGAAAGAATACCTCATTTTAGTTTTCAGTTTAAACGAACTGCTAATTACGCGGATAATAAAATTTTTTCCAAGAGGACGTATGTTTATTCAGCACTCTGTAACCGAATAGAAACGTGCAACTTACTAACGGGGAACTCAAGCTATTTATTGTTTTGGGAAACGGTCATCCATTTTTGGGAAGCCGGGCATTCAAAACCGGGGTCCAGTGAACATTTTCGGCGTCTAAACGCTATGGCATAGAATTTTGATATGAGCATGTCAAAAAACCTGATATGCTAACCCTTCAAGATTTCAGAGTGATGCCCTTCGAAAAGAAATGTGATGTTATTACCTTTTCCGGCAACTATCTGGCCCAACGCACCCTCGCCGATTGTAAAGTCTTCCTTTATTTCACGGAAGGATTTTTTGTCGAGGTGTTTTATTCTCCCAAGTATCAAAAGGTGTTGATGATAAATGCCTTTGAAAAGCCGATCGGACTTGAACCTTACCTGGACAAGATCTCTCTGGCCGATTTGGTATCGAATTGACTTGTCATCTGGCGGAGGACATCAATTGCTACGTCGACCGATTTAACGTTTTCCACGACGAGCATTGCTTTTCCTCCGCTGTCTTTCATTTTATATTGCCTGGGATGCTTTTGAACAAAGGCAATGATACTTCCAAAAATGTCGGAGTTGAAATAATTTTCATTGCTGGTCACGAAGAAGGCCCGCATTTTTTCGTTCTTGAGGCTTAACTTTTCAAAACCAAGTTTTTCTGCAAGCCAGCGCAAGCGAACGGTGTCAATCAACTCTTCGGTTTGCGCGGGAACGGGACCGAATCGATCCTTAATTTCATCTGTAAATTCCTTCAACTGGTCTTCGTTCTTAATATTGTCCAGTCGAGAATACAGCTGCAGCCGCTCGCTGATATTGTTCACATAACTATCGGGAATCAGGATCTCCAAATCGGTTTCAATCACACAATCCTGAACTACGAGTTTGGCCTTCTCTTTCAATTCCTCTGAGAAAAGTTCTTTAAAGTCTGTTTCCTTAAGTTCCTGGATAGCGTCGTCCAGAATTTTGTGATAAGTGTCGAAGCCCAAGTCGGTAATAAAACCACTTTGTTCTCCGCCCAATAAGTTTCCCGCACCCCTTATATCGAGGTCTCGCATTGCCACCTTAAAACCATCGCCAAGCTCCGAGAACTCTTCCAAGGCAGCCAGCCTTTTTCGGGAGTCTGCTGTTAGTAATGATGCCGGCGGAGTCAATAAATAGCAATAAGCTTTTTTGTTCGAGCGGCCTACCCTTCCACGCATCTGATGCAAGTCGGAAAGCCCAAACATATGCGCGTGGTTGATAATTATCGTATTTGCATTAGGTATATCGAGGCCCGACTCAATGATGTTGGTGGAAACGAGAATATCATATTCGGCGTCGATGAACTTCATCATTGCTTTTTCCAACCTGTCACCTTCCATTTGGCCGTGTGCTATTCCGATTCGCGCATCCGGGACAAGCTTGTAAATAACATTTGCGACCGACTCAATATCGCTAACTCTGTTGTGTACGAAGAATACCTGACCTCCTCGCCTTAATTCGTGACTTATTGCGTCTCTTATGAGTGTTTCGCTGAAGGTATGCAGCTCGGTGGTTACGGGTTGCCTGTTTGGTGGCGCCGTTGAGATGATACTGAGATCGCGCGCGCCCATCAGTGAAAAATGCAACGTGCGCGGTATGGGCGTTGCAGTGAGCGTAAGGACGTCAACATTTACCTTCAACTCCTTTAACTTGTCTTTTACTTTCACGCCGAACTTTTGTTCCTCGTCAATGATAAGCAAACCCAGCTCCTTAAATTCGATATCTTTACTTACGACCCGGTGTGTGCCAATAAGAATGTTGATATTCCCCTCTTTGACTTCCTTCAATATCTCTTTGATCTCCTTTTCGGACTTGAATCTTGAAACGTAATCGATCCTAACCGGAAAAGCAGAGAGTCGTTCACTAAATGTACGATAATGTTGCATCGCCAGAATGGTCGTCGGCACCAGCACAGCCACTTGTTTTCCCTCTGTAGCAGCCTTAAATGCCGCACGGATAGCAACTTCCGTCTTCCCAAAACCCACATCGCCACAGACTAATCTATCCATTGGGTGAGGCTGTTCCATGTCGCGCTTTACATCTTCTGTTGCCCGAGCCTGATCAACGGTATCTTCAAACAAAAAGGAGGACTCCAGCTCCGCCTGTAAAAAGCTATCGGGCAAGTAGGCATGGCCCGGTGAAGATTTCCTCTTGGCATAAAGTGAAATCAATTCCTTGGCGATATCCTTTACACGTTTCTTCGCTTTTGACTTCTTGTTCTCCCACTCCTGTGTGCCGAGTTTGCTGATCAGGGGAGGAGATCCGTCTTTGCCCGAATATTTGGAGATCTTATGAAGCGCGTGAATGCTCACGTATAACAAGTCGTCATCCTTGTATACTAACCGGATCGCTTCTTGCTCGCGTCCATTAACATCTTTCTTTTCCAGGCCCGCAAACTTCGCGATACCGTAGTCAATGTGTGTGACGAAATCGCCGGGCTGTAAAGTCTGCAGATCGCGTAACGTGAGTGCCTTGGTCTTGGTAAACTTTTCTTTGGATCTGTACCGATGAAATCGCTCGAAGATCTGATGATCTGTATAACAGACCAGCTTCAGATTATTGTCAACAAAACCCTGGCGCAAGGCGAAGTCCAGCGATTGAAATTCAAGCTCGGCATTGATCTCTTCAAAAATACCTTTGAGCCGTTCGGTTTGTTTGGGGACATCCGCCGTAATAAAGTTACTGTAGCTTTTTAACTGATGATCATAGAGGTCTTGTGCCAGCAGGTCAAAGTTCTTGTTGAAAGAGGGTTGCGCAGACGTGGTGAATTCGAAACTTTTTGCACCCTCAAGAACAAATCTGCTTCCGAACTCAACGGTTACAAACTGACTGCTTTTTGCCAGAAATGAAGCTCCCCTGTCAAACAATTTTTCAGGGTCCGAGACCATCATCGCCCCACTTGCCTTAACTATCTTATCGAAGGAACTTTCAGCTTTTTCAAAGCATTTTTGGATAATGTCTTTCGTGAGTTGAAAATCCTTTACCCATATCCTGGTTTCGGGAGAAATAAAATCAAGGAACGATTGCCTTTCCTCCTGCATCAACTTTGACTGTACATTGGGAATAACATTGACCTTATTGAGCGCATCAACCGACAGCTGGGAACCAGGTTCGAAGGTTCTTATGCTATCAACCTCACTTCCGAAAAGCTCTATTCTGTAAGGCAGCTCATTTGCGAAAGAAAAAACATCTATGATGCCACCACGCACGGCAAACTGCCCGGCTTCGTATACAAAATCTGTTTTCTCAAAATCATAGTTGTGAAGAAATTCTTCGAGGAAGGGGACGTCAAGCTTTTCACCCAACGTGATCGTAAAAGTATTGGATGCCAGCGACCGCTTAGTAATAACCTTTTCGCCAAGTGCTTCCGGATAAGTAACGATTATTTCTGATGATGTCTTGTTGGCAAGCCTGTTCAAGACCTCCGCTCTCATAAGAATGTTTGCGTTCTCCGTCTCGTCGAACTCATAAGGACGCTTATAAGACATGGGAAACAACAGGATCTCCCGCCCTAACAAGTTCTGGATGTCGTTCTGGAAATAGTGGGCTTCATCCCTGTCGTGAAGTACTACGAGGAAGTCGGATGGCCGAATCTTAAAAACAGCAGATAAGATAACGGCGTCGATACTACCTGAGAGACCTTTTAGTTGAAGCTTTTTTGTCTCAGACGCTTTTAGCCCTGCAGCTACGGTCTTTATGAAACCATCTGCCGTGTAAATGCTGAGAAAATCATTCGCCCTCAAGATCGTTGTGCGTAAGCCGCCGGGAGCGGATCAGGCCGCAAAGATAACGCCAGGAGCAATCAACTCAAGCGGAGTGAAATATTTATGTTTACCGGATGAACTTGATAGAATACTTTCTTCTTTCGCTTGCAGCAATTACGGGTTGTTTGATGCTGTTTGGTTTCTTTAAACCCTGGCTTGCACTTTGGTGGGAGCCTGTCCAGACTCGTAGGAGAGTTATTAAACTTTATGGTACCATCTGTCTTGGCGCTCTAATTGTTTATGTAATATCGAGGGCAGCCGGATAATTGTATTCCTGTTCGGATTATGAACCATTTCTCAATGCTTAAATTTCACTCATATTTGAAAGAATGAAACTGAACAAACTACGCCTTCATCTAAACACCGTCTTCCTTTTTATAATAATCCAGAGTTGCACGTCCTCGGGTAATAAGGACAACACTCATTCAAACTCCACAACAGTTCAAAATGATCTGCCACAATTGGTCGTAACAAAACCAGACGGCTCACAATTGAACGTGCGGGAATTGACCGGAAAAACAGTTCTGATATTATTTCAACCCGACTGTGACCATTGCCAAAGGGAGGCTCAGGCTATTCAGGAGAATATATCTGCTTTTAATAGTTATACACTCTACTTCATCACTACGACTCCCCATCAGGAGATTGAAACATTTGCCCGTGAATATAAACTTGCCGGCCTTCCTAATGTGCATTTTTGCCAGACTACAAGCCAAAGCATCCTGGACAATTTTGGACCGATCGATGCGCCGTCGTTATATATCTTCTCGTCAGACAAGAAGCTTATCAAAGCATTTAACGGAGAAACTCAGATCAATGAAATCCTACGGTATATCTAATTGATCTTTTCCGCGACGGCCAGGTATTTTCTTTTTAAGCCGGAGAAGCCAATCAGGAATCTGTTGCCTCCATCTTTTAACCGGCTTTTGATTTTGAGCTCGTGAGGGCTCAGCGGATAGTTTCTGGTAAGTATGTTCGCATAACCCCCGGGAAAATGCTGCTTAACAGTTTTCGGGTCAGCCTTAACCAGTTCAACAAGTCGGAAGGTCCGGCCGGGAAAATCGGGGACTAAGGTTGTGGAAGTATATAAATGAGTGTTTGGGTGAATTTTTTCAACACCAAAACGAGCGGCGACTGATTTGAATGCACCCGCCTTTAAAACAGATGCGTTGGGTTCATAAATAAATTCCAGCGGTTCAGAGAATGAGATCTGATAGTCGCTTTCTTCAGAAAATGTAAAACGAAAAGAACTCATATTCCCTTTTGACAGGTTTATTGCTTCAATTACTGGATCGGCTACGAACGTTGTGTCCAGGAGAAACAGAAGTTCTTTGCACTCATTGGCAACTGACACAATTGAAACCTGGCTTACATTTTTTAGTTGCTTTATAGCTTCGGTGATATCAAGTAACGGCGAGGTTTTCAGGAGAACGTATCGGGCGCTTTGAAACATCGATGGCAAGAGTTCCAAAACGTTTGGTTCACAAGATGCCAGAGAAGAAACCTTCCGATTGTGAGCGTCGCGGCGGGAAGGGTCGAGATACACGCAGGTGATTTTGCCAAGGGTTGATTTCAAAAAAGACGATGCGGTAACATTATGATAGGAAATATTTTTCGCGCCCAGTTGCAAGTGATTATGTTTGGCAATCTCCAGCAACTCTGCGTTTGGTTCGACGTAGCTAACTTCATCGAACACCTGACTTAAGAAAAAAGAATCAACGCCTAAGCCTCCCGTAAGGTCCACGCATAACGACCTGTGTGATATTTTTTCAACGATTGTTTCACTTTTGAATTTTGCCGTTAACTCCGACGAACTCTGCTCAATGCTGATAGCCGCAGGGTAAACTATCCCCTCCGTATTATAATACATTGGAAGCTTTTCTTTTGCTTTTTTCCTTCCCTCGATCTGAGTAGCAACGGTTCCAATCTCCACACCGTGCACTTCTCTTGATTTGAGGATCAGCTTACTCAGATCATCAGATTCGTGCTGACGTATGAATGACTGAATTTCCGGCCTAAGTAGATTTGAAAACAATCAGGATCTTTTCTCAAAGATAACTTCGAAGCCGGCCTTTGAAAATCTGGGGTGTGAGATTTTTTCAAGTGCTATATATTAGATTTAATACTTAGGTTTAACGTCACGTATCGTTTAGATGGTAAAGTTTGATTTGATTGTCATCGGAGGAGGGGCAGCCGGCTTTTTCGGAGCTATCCAGGCAGCTTCAATGAAACCAGGGTTGAGGGTATTGATTCTTGAAAAGTCGTCGAAGCTGCTTTCTAAAGTAAGAGTTTCCGGGGGCGGGCGGTGTAACGTCACTCACAATTGTTTTAATCCGTCACGTCTCGCTCACCATTATCCCCGGGGAGAAAAGGCATTGAAATCATTATTCAAAATCTTCGATGCCGAAGACACTGTTGAATGGTTTCATTCGAAAGGTGTAATGCTAAAGAGCGAAAATGATGGCCGGATGTTTCCAAGTACTGACAGGGCAGAAACCATAATTGACTGTTTCCTGAAGGAAGCGCAGCGGTTGCAGATCACTATCAAAACGAATACTCCTGTGACGTCTATTGCGTGCGAGGCAGAAATGTTAGTTGTGTCGACACGGGACGAGCAATACAAATCAGAAAAGGTGCTGGTTGCGATTGGTGGTCATGCGAATGCGGAGGCCTATCAATGGCTGGTTGCTGCCGGCCATTCCGTAAAAAAGACAATCCCTTCTCTTTTTACTTTTAACGACGTGCATAAGAAATTCACCGATTTGATGGGGATTGCTGTGCATGATGCGACTGTGAAAATTGTAGGAACTAAATTCTTAGAGAGAGGCCCCGTTCTTATTACTCATTGGGGTCTTAGCGGACCGGCGGTAATCAAGCTTTCTGCCTGGGCTGCAGAATATCTTCACAGCGCAAATTATGTTTTTACAGTGCTGGTTAACTGGACGGGGTCTTTACAGGAAGAAGATCTAAGAAAGCAACTGACTGAATTCAAAAGACAAAGAGGCAAACAGAAGGTAGCGTCAAATTCACTTTTCAATCTGCCGAGCCGGCTTTGGCAACGGCTGTGTGCTCTTTCGGAAATAACCGACGCAAAAATTTGGAACGAGCTATCCAACCGAAGTATGAATAAGTTGATCGAATATCTTATTCGCTGCCCGTTTGAGATAAAGGGAAAGACGACTTACAAGGAGGAGTTTGTCACTTGTGGTGGTATTGATCTTGGAGATGTAAACCTTGCAACGATGGAGAGTAAGGTGCTTAAGAATCTTTACTTCGCCGGCGAGGTTCTCGACATCGACGGTGAAACCGGGGGATTTAATTTCCAGTCAGCCTGGACTACCGCGTATGTTGCCGCGAAGTCGATCGTGCAATAACAACGATCAGGCTACACAACTTCGGGCGACAAAGTAGTACCATCGTTGTTGACTGTCAACGTCATGGTCGAACCGCTCCTCCACGCCAGATTCGGATTCTCGTGACCAATAGGCATGTTAAAACCCACAGGGTAGTTGTATTGACTTACTTTTTCCAAAATTATCTGTTCAACGGTCTCCCCGAATCCGGGCGAAGTATCCTTGATGTCGGAGAAGTATCCCACGGCAAGGCCACGCAATCGCGACAATTTACCGGCCCGCAGAAGGTGCGTGAACATGCGGTCGATCTTGTACAAGTACTCGTCAATCTCTTCGACAATTAATATTTTATCAACTAGGTCTGCGTCAGTGGGTGTTGAGAGGGAATCGACAAGTAAAGACAAGTTTCCGCCCACAACTTCGCCTGTTGCCGCACCGTGTTTGTTGTATGTGGTCGCATGAGCTTTTATCATCTGGCTTGATCCAAACAACGTTTCACGCAGGCTCGCAATAGACTGAAGCGAGTCGTCTTTTGCGAACAAGATAGGCATGGTCGAGTGGATGCTTTGGATGCCTAAAATATTTAACCGTAGGTGCAGCGCAGTGATGTCGCTGAATCCGATGATCCACTTAGGATTTTTGATAAAGTGCCGAAAATCCAAACGGTCGATAATGCGCGTGGTTCCATATCCACCCCGTGCACATACAATGGCAGAGATGCCCGGGTCATCCATCATTGCTTGAAAATCGCGAAGACGGCTCTCATCGGTTGCCGCGAGGTAGCTATGATCATTTGAGAACAAGTTGAGTGACAGCTCAACCTTCAAATCCCAACTTGAAAAAGTTTGGATGGCAGTTTTCAGTTGTTCGCCGATTACCTTTCTGCCTGGTGCGACTATTCCAATTTTATCACCGGGTTTTAGAAATCTTGGTACTATCATGGTGTTAGCGGACAACAAATGAAAACAAAAAACCCCTCGGATTTCGAAGGGTTTTGTTCCTTATTTCTTATCGCCTGAAATTACTTAGGTTGTGGCTGCGTTGCGGGAGCGGCTGGCTTTGGAGTTACACCAAGTTTTTTCAACACGAGATCGGAGATATCCATCTTTTCGTCACCGTAAAGAATTACATCAAGCCCCCCGATTTGTTGACTTAGAATAAATGTGAAACCGTTTTCTTTGGCCACATCTTCAATCCCTTTTCCGACCTTTTTGTAAACGGGATCCAATAATTGTGTTTGCTTAGTTTCGATGGTGGTTTGCGCATCGGCTTGCAGCTTTTCAAGGTTTTGCTGCATCTGCTGAAGCTCGCGCTCGGTGTTTGCCCGAACGGCGTCTAGCATTGTATTCAGGTTAGCGTTATAATCAGCAAGCTTTTTTTGGAAATCCGCGACCTTAGCATCCATTTGATTTTTGAGCTGCGTCTGTGTCGATTTCAATTCTGCTTCAATTGCTTTCGTCTCTGGAAGCTGGCCAATAATATATTGGACATCCGCATAACCTATTTTTGTCGATGCAGTTTGTGCATGGGATATATGCGCTCCTAACCCCAACACCAAAAGTAAAACGAGTTTTCTCATCACTATTAATTTCAATTTAGTTTTTTATCTTATCGTTAGGGTCTCCATAACCCAACTGGTCCAACACAAAGTCGGTATAATCGTGCCTGGGGTCGGTGTAAATCATTACAAGCTCACCAGCCTTATCGAACATGATAGCAAGATTGTTTTCCTTGCAAACTTTGTCCACGGCGTCCCATACCTTATCTTGAATGGGCTTAATCAATTCCTGCTTCTTCAGAAAAAACAACCCCCCAAATCCAAAAATCTTCTTTTGGTACTCCTTTAATTCCGTTTCCTTTTTTTGAATGGCCTCCAAACGCTCCTTTTTCATTTCTTCCGTCAGCAGGACTTGCTCAGCCTGCAGGGAACTATACATGCCATCAATTTTTTTCTTGTTTTCCTGAATTTCCTTTTCCCAGGCTTCAGAAAGCTGATTTATTTCTTCCTGCGCCTTCTTATAGTCCGGCATTTTGCCTAGTATAAAGTCAGTGTCGATGTAACCGAACCGCTGTGCATGGACAAAATTCAGGCCGAAAATGAGAAAAATTATTGTAATTAAATAAGACCTCATGCTTATCTGATTTGCTGTCCTATTGTAAAATGGAATTGAGAACCGCTGATAGGCCGATTGCTTCCAAGTGGGACCTGGTCAAATCCATAGGCCCAATTTAGTCCAATTAAGCCGAATGCCGGCATAAATATCCTGGCGCCAAATCCAGCCGCCTTATACATTTTAAACGGATTGAAGTCCTGATAATTGCCCCAGTTATTGCCACCTTCAACGAACGCTAATCCATAAATCGTGGCTGCGTTTCCGGTGGTAACAGGGTAGCGGAGCTCAATGCCGAGTTTCTCATATACAACACCTCCGGTTTGCGACTGGCTGTTTCCGGCTATGTACGACGGTGGCGTTATCTGATTATCCTGATAGCCCCTCAAGCCGATGATCTCTTTGCCAAGTACAAAAGAATTGAATCCACCTGCAAGACCACTTCCGCCAAGCACAAATCGTTCAAACGGCCCGATTCCAGTCTTTTCAAAATTATAAGCACCGATAAATCCAAAGTGGGCTTTGGCCTCCAACACGAGCTTCTTTTTGTTGTCCAGCGGCAGATAGTACCTGGCATCAAACATCCACTTGTGATACTCCTGCCACTTGTTCTTTTCCTCGGCGGTAGCCGTTGAATAATCCAGGTTGTTAAATGCGGAGTATGGCGGCGTCAAAATCAGACTTAGGGAGATCGTCGATCCTTGAGTAGGATACATTTGATTATCGATACTGTTCCTTGACAGTGTCGTATTAAAAGTGATCGCATGCGATGCACAGTTTGTACATCCAATTCCGTAGTCGATATTCTTCAGCGTATAAATCGCGTAACCGAGAGAGTTGGTAAGCGAGAAATAATTATCCGGCCATTCAAGCATCCTTCCCAATCCAACCGAGAAGTTGTCCGCTTTCAACATCGAGTTAAGATCATTGTAGCTAGTTGCCCCAGCGCCCGCGTATCGCGAAAGTGACCGAACATAGCTTACGCTAAATGAATGCGGTTTGCGTCCTCCCAACCAGGGTTCGGTAAATGAAAAACTATAGCTTTGAAATGATCTTCCGTTTGCCTGCATTCTGAGCGACAACCGTTGCCCATCTCCAACAGGAAGTGGTTTCCAATTTTTGAGGTTTGGAATGTTACGTATTGAGAAATTATTGAACGTTAATCCCAGTGTACCAACAAACCCATAATAGCCTCCCCAACCTCCCGACAATTCAACCTGGTCATTCGATTGCTCCTCAACCTGCCATTCAATATCGACGGTTCCGTCCTGTTGAT
>DASVBA010000533.1:0-2509 GCA_036376095.1 Chryseolinea sp. | reverse complement strand
AGCGAAGCGATCGGTGTTGTGAACGCCTGCCGTGCCCTGGGTGTACCTGTAGCGGTGTCGTTCAACGTCGACCGTTATGGAGATCTCGTTAACGGCGAATCACTCACCAAAGCAATATTGCAAGTCGACCAGGAAACACGGCATTACACGACGTATTACACGCTACATTGTTCCAGTCCTGAAACATTGGAGCGATTGATTGAACGACCGGGCTACTGGAAGGAGCGGATATTTGGCATTCACACCCTAACACATATACCAACGCGAATGCTGGCGGCAATTAAGGAACACTTCCCTAACCTGAAGATCCTCGGCGGGTGCGGTTTTAACTTTTCCTCACTCGACGAGCTCTGCAGGCTGTTCGTTGCTCAATAGCTTATTTCTCGACGAAGTCCTTTAAGAGTTTACCAACGATCTCCGTCCAACCTTCGGCAAAGTTTTTCCTGTCAAAGTCGGCATTGGATTTGGGGAATGTGTCGAGGCCAGCGTGTGTGAGCTTCAGCTTCGTTTTCTTCTCACCCTCGTCAAACAGCTCAAATGTAACAAATGACATTCCCTCATAGCCTTCATACCTCCAGCTATAGGTCAGCTTTTTCTCAGGAACCACTTCTGTCACTCTGCAGCGGTGGAGGTACTGAATGCCATCTTCTTTTCCGCCACGAAACTCGAACTCAAATCCGACTTCTGGTTTGAAATCCGGAAGGTCAAAGTACCATTTTTTCATGTCGTCTTTATTGGTGATTGCTCGCCACACTTTCTTGCGCGGGGCGTTATAAGATCTTTCGATAACAAATGGAGCATCCATATCAATTCGTATTAAAATTAGTACAATGAGTTATTTCAAAGTGGGCAAATCATCGGGCAAAACTTCCGCCTGATAACCAAACCGGTCCAGCAATTCAATAAATACTGCCGGGTCAATCTTCGCCGAGTGTTTTATCCGCAGTATCCGGTCGCAGTCTGTCAAATCGAAGTTGGCGATGCAACCGGCGAACTTAGTGTCGATCTCGAAGGTCAGCTTGCGTGCCTCTTCGGGATCTCTCACATCAGTCTTAAAAACCTCAATCATCTGTTTGATTTTATCATTCTACCATTGTGAATAATGAAACTGTCAACTGAAGGCAAGGACTTCACGTCTTAACGAGCTCCGGAAATTGCCTCGTAACAATGTTCTTGTAAATAGCCTTCATCCTTCGTGCCTCTTCTGTTTCTTCACCCCCAAATGGGTAAGGCTCTTTGTCGCCGTTCAACGCGTTCTCGAGCTGATCCAGCAAAATATGCCAGCCAGCCGGAACACTGTAGGCATAATTCTCTGCCAGTTTGCTATAGGTCAATACCAGTCTGCACTTTTCCTTTTCAACTTGGAATAGCTCCCACGTGGCAAGCTCATCGTCCCAGGAGAATTCAAACAGTTCTGGTTCCTTGATCCGTATTATTTTTCCAAATGACTCGGTCTTGCCGGCATCTCTGAATCGGATCGTGATCTTTCCGCCCACCACAAAGTCCATCTCGATGTCAGTGAACCAAATGGACAGTTTTTCGGGGTTTGTGATCGCATCCCATACCGCTTCGCGGCTGAAATTGTAAATGCGATCGAATTTTACTTCAAGCCCGTCAATCTTTTTCCTGATTTCTCCAAGCTTGCTTTCATTTTGTTTTTCCATGCTTGTTCGGTTTTCGTCGAAGTGATTTCTTTTCTTTTAACTGCTGTTCATTGAGGAAGTCTTCCAATGCATCAAGTCGCCTGGTCCAAAACTTCCGGTATGTTTCCACCCAGTTGGCTACCTCGTTAAGTTTTTCAAGTCGTGCTTCACAATAACGTTCGCGTCCTACCTGATTAATCACCACGAGGCCACATTCAGTAAGGATCTTAATATGCTTCGAGATGGCAGGTCGGCTGACCTCGAAGTTCTCCGCCACTGAGTTAAGATTCAGTGACTTATGGGCCAGCATATTGATAATTTGTCGTCGGGTTGGGTCGGCAATTGCCTGAAATACGTCTCGTCTCATAGGTAATGATCTGTAACCGATCAGTTACAAATATACAAAAAGTAACCAAACGGTTACACAATTAAATAAAAAAATTGAGCGGACGTGGATGTCGCTCAATTTGAACCCAAAAACACAAGGGTTGCTTTTTAGGTCAGGTGGACTTGTTGGCCATTAACAACTCATTTTCAATAATACGTTCCTTGACAATTCTCTTCACCAGCTTTGCCGGAAGGGGAGTATCGTGCGGAAACCTGATCGTACCGGTTGAAGTATCGTAATCCTTCAGTTCGTCCTTAAAGGATTTTAATGCAGAATTGCTCATCACGTAAAAGGCGCAATGTTTCTTTGTCGCCCCAAATCCCACCAACGCTCCTTTGTATTTGAATGTAGGGATGTGATAGCTTATTGTCTCTTCAGATTTTGGAGCGGCCTCCCTGATCCACTTCCGCAATTGGCCCAATGTTTTTCTGACATTCTCCGGATACCGCCTCAAATAGTCATCGATATCCTTGGGTAC
>DASVBA010000524.1:0-15137 GCA_036376095.1 Chryseolinea sp. | reverse complement strand
TGTTCAATGCAAAAAATGCAAGACAATGTATGTAATCTAGTGACTGATCTTCTTAAAATTCTCCGTGATAAATTACCTAAGACCCTACTAAATGAAATGCCTTACATTTCTTATTGGATTCGTCACAGTCCTGACACTCTTACGCTGTGGTCCAAAGCAATCCTCCGCTGGACAATTTCATGGCATGTGGAGACTTGATAAATTTGAAGTGTTGGACACGTTGTCGAATTCCTGGTCGGGTGATTCTGTCTGGGCACGCTGGACCGGCTATATTTTGTACGATGGTGAGGGGCATATGGGAGTTCACTTAAGTCCTCCCGGTTATAAAGAGTTTGACACCAGCAAAAGCATCGACAGTTTGAATACGGACGAACTAAAAGCGTTAGCTCAATTTTATCAATCAAACTTCGTCTATTTTGCTGACTATGTCACGACCGACACGACGATCGAACACAAACGACTTTCTGCAACCGACCCAACAACATGGGGAAGGTCATTGGTAAGGGATTTTGAATTCAGAGGTGACACGTTGGTGTTGACGGCTCACGAACGCATCGGGGGTCAGAAGCTTAGACTGAAATGGATTAAACTTTAAATGAATTTGAGTGAAGAATAAAAGGATCATTCTTTTCTTGCTGCTTGCCTTCGGCTGGTCATGGATAAATTGGTTCATTGGACTTTATTTTCTATCTGCCGGAATTAACGATGAGTCAATAGGTCATTTTGTAAGATATTTTTTTATCGGAGTTTATGGACCCGTCATAGCTTCAATTATAACCACTCTGACTTTTGGAGGTTTGAGCGAAACTTTTGCACTCTTTAAAAAGATCGTTATCTGGAAATTCCCGGTATTTAACTATCTGGCCGCTTTTATATTGCCACTGTTGTTTCTTGGAAGTGGGATAGCGCTCTATTCTTTGTTTATCGGGAGTCCAGGTAATATTGGGGAGCAGGCGGCGTTGGCAATTCCATTTACGCTGTGGCGGGCGTTGTTTGCTGGTCCACTAGGTGAGGAGCTTGGGTGGAGGGGATTTTTACTACCCGAGCTGCAAGAGAATAACTCTGCAATCAAAAGTTCTGTCATATTGGGAGCTATACATTGTGTTTGGCACCTTCCGTTATTTTGGGCGCCGTTCGGTTCGCTTCCCAGCGGGCAGCCTTTTTCAGCGTTGCTATTGATTACTTACCTGGTATTAGTGATTTGCTGGTCATGTGTACAAACGTGGCTTGTCAATAGCTCTAAAGGAAGTGTGCTGATAGCGATTTTGTTCCACCTGTTCATAAACGTGGGAATTGTTTTGATGTTCTTTCCCGAAATCTATTCGGATGCTAACAAGGCAAAGTTGGTGTATTATCTTTCGACCGTGCTTACGATCCCGTTTACGATATTCCTATGCGCAAAGACAAAATTGAATTCTAGATTGATATGACACCTAATCCGGAATCGTCCTATGCTTCACATAGTGTCTGACCTCCTCTGACGACCCCTCAAAGGATCCGGTAAGTTTATAATAAAGTTGCTTTGACTGCATAATAACTTTGAGTACGCCAATCTTCTCAAGTTTTTTCAGGGTATTCGAAACAAATGTTTCATGATCTTTGTCAATCCCATGCAGGATCGACTCAATTGAGGCTCCGTGATCATGGTTTTCAAGATTTATCTTGTCGATCTTCTGCAATAGAAATACTTCTGAGGGATTAGTCTTCATGTTTTCCTTGTTGGTATTGGACTTTATGTTTGAATGTTTTTGGAAACCGGGTTGCCCGGGTCGGAACACTCAAAAGATCAACTCAAGTATTTTCTTCTTGCCTTCACCGTATTCATACAAGAAGCCTAAACGTGTACCTCCGGCCTTGCACTTCTCCTCGGAGGCGTAGTTGCTTCCAATAGGATTTTCAGATCTTTGTACGTAGCCTGCTTCAGAACAAGCTGACGTGCAACACACATTCGGGTCTGCCAGTCATCTTCATCCGTCAAAAGCTGAAAGATTGCCGGACTTACAAATACATGGTTATCGATAACCCATCCTTCGTTAAACCCAATCATATTGGGGCAACTCATTAAGAAATATTCATTTATATCCATAAACTTAATTGCTATTGCTATTGTGGGTACTCCACGTTCCGTGCCATATTTTTTTCCCATAGGCAATTTGCGAGGCTCAGCAGGAGGGTGTTAATAATTGCATTTTGCCGTTAACGCAGGATGCTGAGAATCGGCCTGTTTATTAAAAGGCAGTGCCAGAGTTGCCTTGGACAGGAACTCTATCGTTTTTTTGTGGAATTCATACCACAATCGCGAAGGCAAAAATCGCCACCACGTATTGCGATGGAGCACTTGCACGTTGGTCGTGCTTGAACTCCACGATTTATTATATTGTGCCGCAGTAATTGAATGCGCAGGACTTTGAAACCAATTTCAACCCAAACCTTCCGCCAACACCTGGAAAAGTTTGTTTCTCTTTCCGATCCGGAGTTTGAACAAGCAATGACCTACTTTACCCATCGAAGGATGAAGAAGCATGATGTACTGGTCAGGCAAGGATCAAAAGTGAACCATACCTATTGGGTTGTAAGCGGATTGGTAACCTCCAGTTACACGGATGTGAAAGGAAAGGACCATATTATTCAATTCGCTACCGAGAATTGTTGGGTAACTGATCAAAATGCTTTTTACAATCAAAATGAGGCCACGTTCAACATCGTCTGCATGGAGGATACAGAATTGTTTTGCCTTTCATTCGAAAACCGCGAACGCATTTGCGCCGATATGCACAAAATGGAAAGTTTCTTCCGCAAGAAGGCCAACGACAGCTTTGCCAAACAACAAAAGAGATTGTTAACCTACCTGACCTCGGACGCTAAAATGCGATACGAACTACTATTGTCAGAATATCCTCAGTTGATCCAGCGGCTATCAAAAAAAACACTCGCCGCTTACCTCGGCGTTTCCAGGGAAACCTTGAGCCGGTTCGGCAAGTAAGGATGACAAATTTGAGTCTCCATTTTCATAGAACCCTAACCCTATACCAACCTTATACCTTATTTCCTTATCTCCTCATCTCCGCATTTCCCATCTCCCCAAATTAGTGATCTACATCACACCGCTGACAGGACCTACACAGTGATCTTTACAAAAAAAAGATAAAAATGAAAACAACACGACTACTTCTGGTAACATTTCTGGGAGCCATGCAGTTAATTACAAAAGCACAAACAAACCCGCAATTAGACGAGGCAAAGAAAGCGATCGCTGCCAGTAATGCGGTTTATTTTGAATCATTTGTTAAGAATGATCCAAAGATCTTTATTGATCGTTATGCGGAGGATGCGTGTATCCTTGCTCCCAATTCCCCGGCGGCTTGTGGGAGAGACGCTGTGGCGGAATTCTTTAGAGGTGCCTATAAAGACTATGGATTAAGGAATGGCAAGTTCACCACAACAGCGGTTTACGGTGATGGGAAAGAGTACGTTACAGAGGAGGGGGTTTGGCAATCCTTTGACAGCGAGGGGAAAATGTTCGACGACGGCAAATTCCTTGTACTATGGAAAAAGACGCCCAAGGGATGGAAAATGTTCAGAGATTCGTTTAGTAGCAATCACAATCCGGTAATAAAATGAAAGTATCTTTTGATCAATTCGTGAAGCTTCATCAACAGGATGAGCCGCTCCTGATAGCGAACGTGTGGAACGCCCAAAGTGCGCGCCTTTTTGAAAAGCTCAAGTTCAAAGCGCTGGCAACTTCCAGCGCAGCGGTAGCATCTACGTTGGGATATTCTGACGGCGAGCAAATGAGTTTTGATGAATATCTTTTCATGGTGAAAAGGATACGCGCCGTCACCAGTCTGCCACTATCCGTAGACCTTGAAGGCGGTTATGGCGCGATAGCGGATGAGGTGGTGTCGAACATAAAGGCGCTGGTCAAAGAAGGTGTAGTGGGGATCAACCTGGAAGATTCGACGATGGTCAGCGGGACAAGAAGGATCCTCGATGCCGGCATCTTTGCAGATAAATTAGCACAGATATCCGCAGGGTTGAACCTGGCTGAAATCCAATGTTTCATAAATGTTCGATGTGATGCGTTTCTGCTCGGTTTACCCGATACGAGAAAGGAAGCTATCAGACGCATACAGTTGTATCAACAGCAGGGGGTTCACGGAATATTTCTGCCGTGTATTACAGATATTGAGGATATTAAAGCGGCTGTGCATTCAATTAAGCTGCCGTTAAATGTGATGTGTATGCCGACGTTGCCCGATTTTGACACATTGCATGCGGCTGGTGTAAAGCGCATCAGCATGGGAAATTTTTTAAACAGCTATGGGTACAACATGATCGAAAAGGCCACGAACGAGATCATTCAAAAGAAGAATTTTTCACCGTTGTTTTAGAGTGTCGGAAGTACCGTAGTATTCTATGGATTCTGAAGGAAGAGCTTAGCGTATTCATGTGCGTTCAGGGGCCGTATTTAAAAATTGGTGCTGAGAATTTTGATCCCACGGTTGGTGGACCACAGCCGGATGTTTCTGGACGCATAGCTTGTGCGTAATCAGATAACGCGTGCGCTCAGGAGGCTCCTCCGGAGCCCCGGAATATATTATTCACATTCGCTACAGATAGGTGGCTCCTCTGGAGCCGAATGAAAGTCGTGCTTGCAGCTTACATCCTGTTTGCCTTGTAGCCTGCATCCCAAAGCCTGCAGGTTGCTTGAAGAATGCACCTGTTCGCTACTCCATCACCACATCCTTTGCACTCTTATCGACCCTCAACCCCTGAAACACCGGGTGACGTACGCTTCCGTCCTCTGTTATCTCCGTGAACTTAATGTTGCAGACCAGGACAGGCTCGACCCAGGTAATATCAGGCGTTTCTTTGATGGGAATATCGAGTGGAGTCTTCTTGCGTACGATCTTCTTGAGCTTAGCGTGCAATTCTTTCAGGCTCTGATCGGTGAAACCCGTTCCTACGTTTCCGATCGATACCAGCTCATCGTCTTTCCATACGCCCAGTAACAAAGATCCAAACGAACTTCGCGATCCCTTCGGCTCCGTAAAACCGATAATAATCGCTTCCTGCGACTGTACGTTTTTGATCTTTAGCCAATCCGATGTCCGTTTGCCTATCAGATACTTGCTCTTCTTTCGCTTAGCGATCATTCCTTCAAGTCCCATCTTCTGCATTTCCTTAAACAGCATCCTGCCTTCATCCTCCACATGATCACAATAGCGGATCACATTTGAATCGGGAACAACTTTTTTGAGTATCTCTTTCCTTTCTATCAGAGGCACGTCTACCAGGGATTTCCCATTTAACTCGATGATATCGAAAACGTAGTATTGGATGACGTGCTTGCTCCTCGTGTTATAGTTTTGGAGCCGTTGAAAGTTCGGTTTACCGGTCTCGTCAAGTACCACGATCTCACCGTCGACCACCGCGTTGTCCTTAATGGAGGCTAGCGCCGAAAAAACTTTAGGATACGCCTTGTCGAATGTATGGCCGTTCCTGGAATAAAGCTTATTGTGGTCCTTGCCGGTCTCTGCAATAGCCCTGTAACCATCCCATTTGATTTCGAACAACCATTCTTTGCTATCGAACGCCGGCCGGTCGCTCAGTTGTGCCTTCATGGGTTCGATGAACGATCCGAGTTTGCGGCTTCCTTCTATTTTGATGTACTTCATTGTTGTTGAAATTTCAACAACAAAAGGTAGCCGTTTGCAAAGGAAAAATGAAACTGTCCTGCGAAAGGAGCAAAAATTCTACACGATTTCGAATAGAATTTACGTGGTCAGCCGGCGAATGAATCTATGAACACTGGCTTACCCTTTTGCCGTGGATCGTGTCCAATCCCGTTCAAAGAGCCATCGCAACGGAGTACGCTTCCGCTCAGGTAACAGACCATATTTGCTGATGCTGTGTTCTTTGATGAAGTCGATCGCTTCATCAATGGAGTCGGTGACGAGAATTAGCTTCAGGTCTTCCTCAGAGATCGTTTTTTTGAATTTCATCCATTCAAGGTAGTCCATCAGATCTTTGTGGAAGTCACGATCGAATATGATAATCGGGAAACCGAGGATCTTCTTAGTCTGTGTCAGTGTAACGGCTTCAAAGAACTCATCCATCGTCCCAAAACCGCCCGGTAAAACGATGAAGGCGTATGAGTATTTGATCAAAAGTGTTTTTCTGACAAAGTAGTAGCGAATGTTTATCCACTTGTCAAGGAAACGGTTGGGTTTTTGTTCAGTAGGCAGCACGATATTACATCCGACGGATCGTCCGCCCACTTCTTTTGCGCCCCTGTTGGCTGCTTCCATCAGACCCGGACCTCCTCCTGTCATTATTGTAAATCCAAGTTGGGCAACTCTTCGTGCTATGTGCCTCGACTCTGAGTAATACCCATGTGATTCGTTAAAGCGTGCTGAGCCAAAGAACGTAATACAGGGCCCCACAAAATGCAGAGCCCTGAATCCACGAACAAACTCAAACATTACCCTAACTATGAAGACCAATTCTTCCCACCGGGATTGTGGTCCGGAGAGAAATTTAATTTCCGATTTAGCTTCCTGCATAGGTTGTGATTTTATGCGACGTAGTCTTTTATGTTGAACAGGTGAGCGGACAAGTCAGTAAGCTCTTTTTTTGTTTTCCGTTCCCATTGAATAATACCCATTAGCTGATCTGCAGCGATATCAAGGTCTAATTCCTGGGCATACCGAAGAGAAGCTTCATACGTACATGTTTTGTAGGTGATGATCCGCTCTAAACAATTGATGAGTATTTGTTCCTGCACATCGGGATCCTGTGCGAACTTTAGACGCCGAACAGATTCTGCGATGAGTTCATCAATGACATGACTGCTACATAAATGCGGTTCATGATGCAGGTAACCGAACACGCGTTGGATCTTCAGCCGCTTGTTGTCACAGCTTTCCGTATATCGGTGAATAATATCACGAAGTTCTTCTGAATGAATTACCCTCTCGATCTTTGAAAAACTATCTCTTAGTTTCTCTTCACTGCTGTATAGATTTTCTAACTCCATCGTGAGCGCGTCTTCTAAAGTACTGATTGTTTTCATGGCGTTTGATCAATTAAGGGTTGTTACAAATTATCTACTAATGGTGAATTTGTTCTTTTAGATATTCTCTAAGCTCATGTACCAGCTTGTCAATGTTTTCTGAAAGTGCGGTAGCTGATGCCATCAATGCGTCGTGTTCTTTATAGTATTGAGTATCCCACTCGCTCTTAGCTTCCAGCATCTTCGCCAGCTTACTCTCATGGTTGCGTAGTTTTTTCCTCAGCTCTTCAATTCCTTCGATCAGGAAATAGACCACCTGATTTTCGAGATTTTCGATTTCTGCCATGACCTCCGCTGATTTTACGGACGGCTTCAACTCTTTTAGCACCTTCTGGAAGAACGTCAATTCACTTTTCCAGTGCATAGTGCTCGAGAGCCACGAAAGCGTGGTTGCGTGCTTTACGATTAAAGTCGGCTGCACCGAGTAGTTGTTGGTTGTTCCTATTACTGAGATCATTTTTTGTTCTTTTCACCAAAGTTAAAATGCTCGGGAAAGACCATTTATGAAGTTTGTTTGATCAAAATATGATTTTGGTCAATTTTCCGGACCGGATAGCAGACGTTTGGTGTCGCCCTGATTTTTGTCATAGTAATCCGGAATCTCAGTTATTAGATTTATCGCGCAATTCTCTCAAGTCTTTATTCGTAACTTACATTTACCAAAATACAATCATATGAAGGTCAAGAGTGGTGAAGAAGCCATTAAAGCGATCAAACCAGGCGATCGCGTATACATTCATGGCGGGGCGGCAACGCCCGCTTATTTGTTGGATAAGCTTGTCGAACGAGCCGATGAACTTTGGAATGTCGAGCTGGTAAGCATTAGCCTGCAGGGGCGCGCGAGTGTGATGGACCCGAAATACAAGGCAAGTTTCAGGATGAACTCATTGTTCGTCTCTGAAAATGTGAGACAGGCGGTAAATGATGGAAGAGCGGATTACGTTCCAATCTTTCTGAGCGACATACCATTGTTGTTCAGGAGAAATATTCTGCCGATCGACGTTGCCCTCGTGCAGGTTTCACCTCCAGACAAGCATGGCTACTGCTCGCTGGGTGTGTCTGTTGACGTAGCTTCAGCAGCGGTAAAGACAGCTAAGCATGTGATTGCACAGGTAAATCCGCGCATGCCCCGGACGATGGGCGACGGGATTATTCATCAGGATGAATGCGACGTAATGGTCTTGATGGAGCAGGAGCTGCCGGAGATAGTCAAAGGCGGTACATCGGACGAGATTATTAAAAGAATTGGAAATTACTGCGCGGATCTCGTCGAAGATGGCGCAACGCTTCAGACCGGCATTGGAGCTATTCCTGACGCCGTGTTGAGCTCGCTCACGAACCATAAAGAATTGGGGGTTCATACGGAGATGTTTTCAGATGGTTTTATACCGCTCATTGAAAAAGGAGTGGTTACAAATCAACATAAGAAAAAGTATAGAAATAAAGTGGTAGCATCAATCATACTGGGTACAAGAAAGCTGTATGACTTTGTGGATGATAATCCGTCAGTGATTGTGCTGAACATCGACTATGTTAACGATACGAGTATCATACGAACAAACCCGAAGGTCACCGCGATCAATAGTGCAATTGAGGTTGATATCACAGGGCAGGTTTGTTCCGATTCTATTGGTGCCTACCATTTTTCAGGCGTCGGTGGACAGATGGATTTTGTGCGTGGAGCGGCTCTTTCGGATGGAGGGAAGCCGATCATCGCATTGCCCTCAATTACAAAGAAAGGTCAATCCCGCATAGCTGCTTTTCTTAAAGAAGGAGCGGGTGTTGTTACGACCAGGGCGCATGCGCATTATATTGTTACTGAGTACGGAATTGCGTACTTGTACGGAAAGAACTTGAGACAGCGGGCTAAGGCACTTATTGATATCGCTCATCCGAACCACCGCGAGGCCCTTGAAAAGGCGGCATTTGAACGATTCCACAATTACGAGTTTGAGCGTACTTATTATTGACGATGCTCTTTATTGTGATGCCCTGCTGAAACTATTTAACGACACGGTTATTTACTTAAAGCTGTTTTATGATCGGCCCACTCACTAAAAGTCAATGCGAACGGATTTTGCTGGGAAGCATCATCGGCCGGATCGGTTGTCACACCGCCGGAAAGACTTATGTCGTTCCTCTAACCTATGTTTTCGATAATGGATATATCTATGCTCACTCGAGAGAGGGGTTGAAAGTAAAAATGATGAGAAAGAATGCAAAGGTCTGCTTTCAAGTTGATCAGATAGACAACATGACCAGCTGGAGAAGTGTGATTGTGTGGGGCGAATTCGAAGAACTGAAAACGGGAGCCGATCAGGACAAAGCCCGAAAGATCCTTACTAACGGCCTTGAAGCTTTTCATCTGAGCGAATCCGTTAAGCCGGATATCGGAACACTGGAGATCAACCCGCACAAAGAAAAGAAGCCCGTTTTCTATCGAATTTCAGTTGATGAGATGTCAGGACGTTTCGAAAAACAATAATCCGACAGCTTTGCATGAACTGGGGGATGAGGATCAGCCAACCCATTAAAGTCACTCCCACCGTCCCGGTAACAAAACCGCAGCCAGTTTCCTTTTTTCACCAGTGAATTTCAATAATCAAGAGTGGAACACGAAGACCGGAGAGTCGCTCGTTGCCGCAATAGTCTTTATGACGCTTTTATGGAAGAGTCGTTCCACGAAGTTCATATGTACGGAACAAACAGCCAGTACGTCGGCTTGCGCGTTGGAAACATATCTATTGACACTAAGCGCTACGTCGGATGATCGCAGCGTTTCATACTTCAGAGGCACATCACCTGTATACAGATTTTGAATAATGATCTGCAGTTCCCGGAGGTCTTCGTCTGCACCTTTACTATCCGCCTCTTCCATTACCTGTAGTACCGTCAATTCAGCTTTCAATACTGATGCGAAACTGATGAGTTTGTCAAGCGGAAGCCTGCGTTCTCGGAGATAGTCGAATGCATATACGATGGTCCGGATCTCGCTGTAAACATATTTCTCCGGAATTATAAGCACTGGTACACTTGCCTTGATAGCAGCGTTGTAGGCATTGGTTCCCGTCATGAACTGGTAGATGTTGTCCGGCCCGTTCGAACCCATCACGATCAGATCGTACTGCCCTGAAAGGTTCTCGATCACACTGCTCAATTGCCTTAGCGTTGTTTCTACAAGTGCGTTACAGGGGACATGAAAGGTTCTGTTAACCTCATCGCTTTGTAACTCCAGTTGCCGTGTTACCGATGCCAGGTCCTTTCCGGACTGGGGCTGAACAAACTCTATCGGGGAATGAACATGAAGCAACGTTAGTTCAGCGTTAATGACTTTTGCCAACTTGGCTCCGTAGGCAATGCCGCTTTGCGCTGCATCAGAAAAGTCGGTCGGGCAGAGGATTTTTTTCATGATGAAAGGTATTTATTCTTTGCTTGCCTTTGTGCTTGATTGTTCTTCTTTTTCCATCTTCTTGTAGCCCTTTTTGAAAAGAAAATGTGACTTCATTGCTTCCATGTTCTTATTGAAACGGGCTGTTCCTTGTTCGACGTTAACGGCACTGTTGAAGAGTGTCTGCCTGAAAGTGCTGTCTGTTAATATCAATCCTGCAGTACCTTCACCACGTTTCAGTTCCCCGACAACATTCTGAAGGTCGTTCATGATTGTCGTCGTCTTGATACTCGCCTGTTCTAGCTTATCGAGCGAACTGGATAGCTGAATAGAAAACGTCGAGTCCGTAAATAGCTTATACGCAACTCCGTCACCACCTTCCAGCCGTATCGCTATATTACGGGCAGCGGCGGTGAGTTCTGCAGTGTTTCGTCCGGCGCGCCTCAAGTCTGAAATAGCAAGCTTAAGATCGTGACTTATTACCGAATCTGAAAGAAGAGCCCAGAGACTTTCGCTTCTGTTCAGTTTGGTTGAAATTTCGTACAGGTTATTGGTGATCTTCTCAATATTGTTATTCGTAGTGTTCAGTGTTCTCAGCATTTCGTCAGTTTCGATCGGCCGCCTGGCCTGAAGTATATCGCCTTTTTCCACTGGTGGAGCGTCATCCGGGCCGGAGTTTATATTGACGATCTTGTTTCCCATGACACCGTCTGTACCAATTGAAACAATTGCATTCTTCTTGATATAAGGTTTCATTTTTTTCTCAATGATCATGATGACACTTATAACTGAATCATTGGTAATCTCGATGGATTCAACTGTGCCGACATCTATTCCTTTAAAACGGACATTGTTACCCGGCATAAGCCCGTTGACATTATGAACGACGGCAGTGATCGTAAATGTCTTTCCAAGCAAACTTCTGTTCTTCCCGATCATATAAAGTGTTAAGATCAGGAATAACAGACCAGCTATCACAAGGGTACCGACTTTAATGTTTTCAAGTCCTTTGTTTTTCATAATCAGTCGAAGAATTCTTTTATTCGGATGTCATTGGATTTACTCAAGTTTTCGAAGGTATTACTTGCGTAACACGTTCCGTCAATGAGCATGATGACACGGTTTGATGTTATGCTAATGCAGTGCATGTCGTGCGAAATGATCACAGACGACGCATTGTATTTGCGTTGCACATTCACGATAAGGTGGCTGATCTCTCTTGCAGTTATGGGATCCAGCCCTGTCGTCGGCTCATCATATAATATAATTTCCGGCTTAAGGATCAGCGTCCGGGCCAGGGCAATACGCTTGCGCATACCACCGGAAAGTTCCGCGGGCATCATGTCGACGGTATGTGCCAGCCCCACATCGGTAAGTGCTTCAATGATCGCTTCTTCCGCCCCTCGCTCGCGCTGCTCTGGTTTCCAGTGCCTGCGCAACGGGAATTCAAGGTTTTCTCTTACGGTCATCGAGTCGTACAAGGCATTGCTCTGAAAAAGAAAACCTACTCTGGCCCTAAGCTTATCGAGCTCGTCAGGCGACATGTCACTGATGTTATTTTCAAGTACGGTGATGTTTCCGTTATCGAGCGCCAACAGCCGTATTATGCACTTAATGAGAACAGATTTTCCCGATCCCGATTTTCCAAGGATCGCCAGGTTTTCACCCTGGTTAAGGGACATACTGAAATCCCGAAGCACATGATTGTCACCGAATGCTTTATTTAGTTTCTCGACGTTGATAACGGTTTGAGTTTTCATAACTAGGTTAGTCCAAGCAAGTCAGTGATCTGGACAGCAACAAGGTCAATGATAAACACCAGAAGCGATGCAACGACAACTGCCGAGTTAGCGGAACGACCAACCCCTTCAGTTCCCTTCATCGAGTTGTACCCTTTGTAACATCCTACGATGCCGATAGCAAATCCAAAAAAGAAGGTCTTAACTATCGATGGCACTACGTCTCCAAAGCTGAGCGCGTTGAACACCTGGGTCCAATACAAACTCCAGCTTACCGAGCCACGAATGTTAACGCCAAGGTATCCTCCGTACAGCGAGATCGCATTAGCAAGGTTTGCCAACACGGGTAACATCAAAGTGGTAGCCATCACGCGTGTCACTACCAGATAGCGAAAGGGGTTCGTACCGGAAACATCCATCGCGTCGATCTGCTCTGTCACGCGCATGGAACCGAGCTCTGCGCCCATGCCGGATCCGATTTTTCCAGCACATATCAATGCAGTTATTACCGGGCTGATCTCCCGAACGAGTGAAACCGATACCATCGAGGGTAGCAGTGCTTGTGCACCAAATTCAACCAGCGTTGGCCGCGACTGAATGGTCATCACAAGACCCATGATGAAAGCGGTGGTTGCAACAAGCGGAAAGGATTTATAGCCAACCCAGAAACATTGCCTTAGGAATTCCTCGAGCTCCTGCTTGGGTTTGAATAGCTCAATGAAGAAACGACCGGTGAACTTTGTGAGGTCGCCGACTTCGGTTATGAATGTGGCTTTTGTTTTGAAACGATATTCCATATAAGTCATTCAAATATGCCCGGTGCAGGTATCATAACCCATGATGTTCGTCCACGTTAGGAACTGACAATTGTCATATTTAACGCCTTGGGCCCCATGTATTCTATTCTCTGTTCGGACGTTACACGTGCAGTTGACCTTTCTCATTTTCTTGCCTGACTGATATCAGAAGCAATTGAAATTTGACCGCCGACATTTGAAGGGTCAGCATGACTATTAGTATGAAAAAGTTCAGACTTTCTAAGAATTTGCTGCTCGCCCTATACCTGATCGGCATTGTCTGGTTTTGTCATCATTTTGTAATCAGACCTGTCATCCTCGACTGGGGCGCACCGGAGGCGTTGAGAAATCTCCCGTTACCGGGAGACGTTTTCACGGACGGTGACCAACACACGAGAGCAGTACTTGTAAATGCAACTCCGGAACAACTCTGGCCGTGGCTCATACAGATCGGGCAGGAGAGAGGTGGTTTCTACAGCCATCAGTGGCTTGAGAACATTTTCCGTGCAAGGATGAAGAATGTGTATTCAATCGACGAAAGATTTCAACAACCCCGTAACGTCGGCGATACCGTGTGGCTTGCAACCAAGGAACATTACAACGGCGGAGGATATCAGATCGTTGCAGAGATCACACCTCTCAAGTCGTACATAATGGTTGGCGGGAAGGATTATGCGCGAATACAAAACGGACAGAAGGCTTCCGGGTCATGGGCATTTTATCTCTATCCTCTGAATGACAGGTCCACGTGGTTGATTGTGAGATCTTCCAGCGGTGACATCTCAAGAGGGGAAAAGTTACTTCGGTATTTTACGTTTGAAGTACCGCATTTTATCATGGAAGCACGGATGCTCAATACATTGAAGCGTCTCGTGGAAGAGAAATCATAAGTATAAATATGAAAACCCTGATTGTTTATTATTCTTTTACGAAGAACAATGACGCATTGGCCAAGATGATCCGGGCCAGGCTTGACTGCGAGATGTTCAAAATTGAAACTTTACGAAGAAGAACGGCTTTTTCCATTTTTCTTGACGCGGCTTTTGGCCGCAAGCCTGCCATACGAAAGCACAACCTGGCTATGGATAGCTATGAACAGTTTGTTTTCATAGCGCCGATCTGGTTGGGCCGGATCGCGGGTCCTTTAAGGACCTTTCTGCGTGAAGAAAATAAAAATATAAAACGCTATTCATTCATTTCGGTTTGTGGCGGACTTACCGGCCAAAAAGAAAAGATTGAAGATGAGTTGGCATCAATTGTAGGCATCCGTCCACAAAATGTCTGCGAATTGTGGGTTAGCGAGATTGTGGGAGAGCATGTAACGAAGAATGCAAAGAACGTGAGTGCCTACAGGATTGGGCCGGCGGAATTGGAAAAGTTCAAAGCAAAGATTTATGAATTTTGTGACGTTGTTGAAGGCGAAATGGCGCCCCAACGTTAATGGTGCAAAAAGGTTTTTTTGTTTTTATGAACTTTATTAAAGACAAACTAATTTGTTAGAGTGTTATTAGAGAACTTAAACATGATACTTGACAAGATCAGAAAATGGCTGGGAATTGACAACGAGGTGCGTACCGATTATAAAACACTCGTGGAAGGTGGAGCGCAGATCATAGATGTGCGTACGCCTTCGGAATTTTCCTCGGGACATATTCCGAATAGCATCAACATTCCTATCACTCACATCACAAAAAAAATATCCAGGGTTGCTAAAGACCGGCAGATCATATTGGTCTGTGCGTCAGGCATGCGAAGTGCTTCTGCCAGGAATTCGCTGCTTTCAATGGGATATCTCCACGTTCATAACGGCGGCAGTTGGACAAGCTTGATGAAAAACATCAACTAGAGTCGCTGACGTCCGCTTTTGCGGGAACCTTCCGTTTTATAAAGCCAATGGAAAGGTGACTATAATCAGTTTGATGGCTGAGCGGTATCATTTTGTGTGAAGACTTCTTGGAATAAGTTTGTTTCAGCGGTTTCAAGACACAACAATGAAACATAACACTATTCCATTCCACCGCATTTCCATGAAAGACCTTCCCCGGGTTGGTGGAAAAAATGCGTCGCTTGGTGAGATGATCAACAAGCTTACTTCTTTTGGTATTCACGTACCCGATGGCTTTGCCGTAACGGTTGAT
>DASVBA010000516.1:0-5896 GCA_036376095.1 Chryseolinea sp. | reverse complement strand
TTCAACGAACATATTCACATCATCTACCGTCAGTCCGTAGCGGCCGATCTCATCCTTTCTGATGCTGATGTCGATGTACTTTCCGCCGACCATCGGCTCTACATAAAGATCGGCCACGCCGTCAAGTCCTTCGAGTTGTTTCTTGAACTCATGGGCAAGTACATTGATGGAGTCGAGGTTCTGGCCATAGATTTTGATGCCAACGTCGGTTCTGATGCCGGTAGACAGCATGTTTATCCTATTGATGATCGGCTGGGTAAAACTATTGATGACACCGGGAATGGCAAGTTTACTATTCAATTCACGAATGATATCTTCTTTCGATAGTCCTTCACGCCATTCCCTTCGAGGTTTAAGAATGATAATTGTCTCAATCATGCTGATCGGAGCATTGTCGGTTGCGGTATTTGCCCGGCCCGCCTTGCCCAAAACATTTTCAACTTCGGGAACAGATTTAATTATGTTGTCCTGTACTTGCAGCAGGCGCTTTGCTTCGTTGTTCGAAATGTCCGGCAAGGTGACAGGCATAAAAAGCAAGGAGCCTTCATCCAGTGGCGGCATAAACTCCGTTCCAAGATTAATCACTAAAGGAACACTTCCGAGAACCAAAGCCAACGCCAGGCCGAGCGTAACCTTTTTCCATTTTAGACACCACCTAATAACCGGGCCATAGAGCCAGATGAAGAATCTGCTGATGGGATGTTTACTTTCGGCCTTTACTTTTCCTTTCAGGAACAGCGCCATCAAAACCGGTACCAGCATGATTGCCACAAATCCAGATCCGATCATGGCAAAAGTTTTGGTCCACACAAGTGGGGAGAACAGCTTGTGTTCCTGGCCCGTGAGAAAAAGAATCGGACTAAAGGAGATAAGCGTGACAAGAATTGAGCTTACCACAGCTTTTCCAATCAACTGCGATGACTTTTCAATTTTGTCTATTCTTGTTTCTTCCATGTCAGTTCGTTTCGACTTCGCCACCAATGGTTTTCATTGCATTTTCCACCATTACAATCCCGGCATCAACCAGGTCACCGACAGCCAGGGCAACTCCGGCTAACGACATTATGTTTGACGTAATACCGAACCAGTTCATGAGTATGAAGGCAAACAGTATTGAGACGGGTATTGTAATGACGACGATTATCGCGCTCCTGACATGCAACAAGAAAATAAAGAGCACTATTGCCACGACTATAATTTCTTCTGTAACTGCTTCTTTTAACGTATCAATAGTAGCATTGATCAGGTCAGACCGATCATAGGCGGGTTTGATAGTTATTCCCGAAGGTAGCCCTCGTGTAATTTCTTCGAGTTTGTTCTTCACGCGGTCAATAACGTGTATGGCATTTTCGCCATAGCGCATAATCACGATCCCTCCAACTTTTTCACCCTCTCCATTTTCATCCACGATGCCAAGGCGCAGATCACCGCCCATCTGTACTGTGCCAATATCCTTCACCTTCACAGGAACTGTATTTTCTGTTTTGAGCGGAATGTTTTCAATTTCATCGATATTCTTGATGTACCCGGTGCTCTTAATGATGTAGCCGATGTCTGACAATTCAAATTTGCGTCCACCAACTTCGTCGTTATTCTCCCGTATCTTATTTACTACGTCCATTAACGGGATTCCATAGTACCGAAGCTTTAACGGATCGACTACAACCTGATATTGTTTCTGGTAGCCGCCGAATGATGCAACGTCACTTACGCCATCGACTGTTTGAAGACCAAATCGGATATACCAATCCTGCAGTGCCCGCAGTTCTCCCAGATCATACCCTGGCGCGTCAAGGGTGTACCAATACACATGGCCTAAGCCGGTTCCGTCTGGTCCGAGTGTAGGCGTAACGTTTTGAGGAAGTAATCGCGTTGCATAATTCAATCGTTCCAATACTCGCGCACGTGCCCAGTATATGTCGACTTCGTCTTCAAAAATTATGAATACGAAGCTCATTCCAAACATGCTTGCGCCACGGATGTTTTTTACTTTGGGTATTCCCTGCAGGTTAGAGGTAAGTGGATAGGTGATCTGATCTTCAATGATCTGTGGATTTCTTCCCATCCATTCCGTGTAAATGATAACCTGGTTTTCTGATAAGTCGGGGATCGCGTCAACAGGGGTGTTAATGACCGAATAGATGCCATAGATGATCATTACGGTGTACATCCCGATAACCATCCATTTGTTCCTGATCGACCAGCTTATCAGTTTCTTAATCATGATATCAGTGTTTAATCTATTCTTTTGCCAGCGCATGTTTTGCATCGCCAAGCATTTTTTTTAAACACCATCGACAATACCAATCGGCCAATAGAAAGCACAATATCCGGTTGAAAAATCCATTCGGTTTTTCGTACGTAATGGATAGTTCAGCTTCCGTCTTGTTCACTTGTGGTTTGATACCAAGCGCCATCCGGTACCAGGAGTAAATAATAAGCTTTGTTGGGCCAATGGTTTCCCAGACTTTCACTTTTCCCTCTACCCACTTCGTTACCTCAACCGTGAAGTCCATAGTTAATCCCATCATTTTTCCAGTCCAGCGATATTTAGAGCCTAGGCCCGTTTTGTTGGTGGTAAGAAACTGAAGATTGAGTTTGCTACCCATCATCATCATGGACGATTTGGTCATGTGCATTCCGGTTACACCTAAGTCATCAATCGTTTTGAACACCTTTTCAGGCCTGGCCTCGTATTGTTCTATACGTGAGATTGTTTTCATCTGTTCATTGTTTAACAAAAGCACCACAACACTTTTATTCACCATCATTCCGTTAAGAAGAAACTCATAATAATATTCCATTCTCAATTGATCTCGTAGGCAAAATTGCTGTTGCGAACTACCATGCGCTGAAATAGACACACTGGATTGGCCAGAAACAAAGAGAGGCGCAAGTAGAATCACTCCAAAAGAGAATATGTAATTTTTAATAGCATCTAGATTTTGTTTTAAAAATGTTTTCAAAACCAATATTGCCAACCAGACAGAATGGAAATCAAAAAGGTCTAAATGAGAAAAACTAGATTGGTAAGATAGATGGGATGCTTTGTGAGTTCGATTAATGGTTTGGCCTCATGAAGAGGCGCGCGTTCAGAAACGTGTGGCATCAAGGAGAGCGATGCATCGTGATGGGTGGTATTGGATATGAATTTAACTTCCGTTGCAACTTTTACGATAGTGTTACTATCGTAATCATCATCAAGCGTAAGATCAAAGGAGGAATTGTGACAGCAGGAGTTGTTTTCGCCTTCACAACAATCGTGAGGGACTTCGATAATCGACAAATGATGGAAGGTACCGCCGCAATAATGGAAATGGATCAACACTCCCATATTGAAAGTCATGTAAAACAACGTGAGCCATATGATCGAAATTAGTCTCAAGGGTTTCCCATTTTGTTAAATCGCAGTTTCCGGTGTCCGATAATTAATGATTGAATTGAAAATAAGACGTCTGGTTGTATCTGCCCATTACTGATTTTTAAGATCCTTATCAATGTCTTTTGCCTCTTCATTTTCTGAGCTGAAGAAACAATGGAGTGCGCAGCCGTGTGATTTATCTTTATACCCAGCTTCCACTTTCGCAATTTCCTTTCCAGCTACTTTTACAACTCCATCAGGATCGGTAGTTACTACGTGACCTGTCATTGACTTGTAGCTTCCATCTTTCTGAATCTTTCCGATGCTCTTGCCACTGGCCGTTGTTATTTCACCATGAGCGGAAATTATGCCTATTACTTTTCCTGCCTCATCGCATACTTTACCATTCTTGATCGAGCCAAGTGCCTTTCCGTCATCGTCAACCACAGTGCCATCTGCTTGTAATCGTGGATGCATGCCTCTGTGCTTAGCGGGCATCTCCCGTTTTTGTTGAGCATCCTGAGCATAAACGAATGAAAATGCGAATAACATCAGCATTACCATTAAGATTGATTTGCTTTTCATAGTTCTTGTATTTTAATTGTTAATCAGCAAAGATTGTAAAAGTCCCAGAGCAGAGATTTGACTTTATACCGTATTAATCATGATTTTTGTCATGATTCCGAAAATACCGAAAACAAAAAGGTCGCGGAGAATTTCCGCGACCTACTGAAGTAAGCTGAGTTTGATTAAAATGCCTCTGCTTTGTATCCAGCCATTTCGACCGCTTGGATGACTTTAGCTTTGTCTTTTTCTCCGGCAACGGTGAGGACTTTTGATGGGTTATTGTAATCGACTTCCCAATTGTCTTCACCCAAAGCTTCGTTCAGGAAAGGAGTTACTTTCGCCACGCATCCTGAGCACTTTATTGTGGTTTTGAATTTAATTGTTTCCATTTCTTGCGTATTTATCTTTATACTTTTTAGGATACGTTATAGCCAGCTTTTTTAATGGCAGTGATCACAGCGTCTTTGGACAAGCCCGATGTGAGCTCAATTTCAGCTTTTGTTGATGCTATTGATCTTACGTTTCCACCAATTGCCTTGACTGCATTAGTCACCGTCATTTGGCAGTGAGGGCTTTTCATATTTGGGATTGTGAGATTTAATGTTTCCATATAATGTGTTTTATTTTCTACTCAAATAAACGTAGGCTTGACCAAGTTGAGTTTATATTATACCCGCTAAGATTTATATAATTATTGCCTGACTTTAATTGTCACACCCCAAGACGTCGGATAACCTTGACACAGTAGCACCTGTCCCGCCTTTAGCTCATCCTCGCTCAAGATATGGTTTCTTCTATGCGTTACTTGACCTGAGACAAGTGACGCCCGGCACGTACCGCATTTGCCTTCAGCACAAGAGAACCTAAGCTTAAAATTGTTTTCATTCGCCGCCTGAAGAATTGACTTGCCGCCATCCACTATAAGCAATCGATCTTCATACTCATTCTGAATGATTATTTCGCGCGTTGGTAAATTGCTTAGGTTTAGGCTTGATTCATCGGAGTCAGGGACAAAAAAATGTTCTTTGTGGATTTTGGTCCTGTCTGTATTCAGTGACTGGATTGCGGCATCGATCATCTGCATGAACGCATAAGGCCCGCAGAGATAGTATTCCGTGCAATAACTCATTTCCGATTGGATGCTTTGCAGGATTTTCCTGGTGACAAGCTTTGACAGCCTTCCCTGATAATAAACCGGAAAGCCTGCTGCTCCATCTTTCTGGCGGGTGATTACGTGATACACTTTCAGCCTGTTCGGAAACAATTCCTGAAGGGTGTTCAGCTCGTTTGCAAAGATTATGCTTTCATGGTCTTTATTCGAATAGATCAACGATATTTTCGATCTGGGTTCCCCGTAAAGGATGGCCTTAATCATCGAAAATATTGGAGTTATTCCACTTCCTCCGGCAAACATGACCATATGCCGTTTGATTTCTTCAACTGGTTCGACGAAAAAATCACCGCTGACTGCTTCGAGATCGATCATCTCGCCACTCTTCGCTGTCCGTAGATAGTTTGAGACAACTCCGTTATTTACCGTGCGGACGGTGATACCAATTTCAGAATCGCCTGGTGCCGTATGGAAGGAATATGACCTTGTGTATCTGTTTCCGTCGATAAGAAATGAGAAAAGCCCATGCTGACCTGCCTTGAAATTTTCAAGTTCCTGTGTGCGTTCGAAATAAAGGCTCACTGCATCGGCCGCAGCGTTAGTTATTCTAAGGACGTTAAGTTTCATATCAATTAAAATCGATCTTCGGAAGGACTTGGTAAAATGGTTTGTAGGATTACGATCTGATGTAGGGCCGGAGAAAATGTTCCACCAATTGGCAGTTACCCTACTTCGTTAGCAAGACGAGTTGCTGGTTTTCTCTCGAAGAGTAGTTGGTCTAGAGAATACTTACCCGCACCGTTGATCAACACAACCGCTGAGAGTGCAATTACCAGAAGATGAAGCTCGAATCCTTC
>DASVBA010000502.1:0-7580 GCA_036376095.1 Chryseolinea sp. | reverse complement strand
CGTGCGCGGTCTTTGGCGTCAACTACAATGCGATCCATTACAATTTCAATATCATGGATCTTATAGCGGTCTACCTGCATCTTTGCCGTGATCTCAACCAACTCTTCGTCTACCCGGACCTTGGTGTACCCCGATTTTCTGATTTGCTGGAACAACTCGCGGTAATGTCCCTTTCTACCTTTGACCACGGGTGACAGAAGCACTAATTTTTTGGCTTTAAAATTTTGCAGCAAAGTGTCCAGTATCTGATCCTCTGACTGCCGTACCATTCTATCTCCGGAGAGATAGGAGAAAGCGTCAGCGGTGCGGGCGAACAACAACCGCATGAAGTCGTAGATCTCAGTAACTGTCCCTACAGTTGAGCGGGGGTTGCGAGATGTAGTTTTCTGCTCGATTGAGATCACGGGACTAAGTCCATTGATCTTGTCAACGTCCGGCCGCTCCAGGTTGCCCATAAAGCTTCTGGCGTACGCCGAAAAACTTTCCATGTAACGACGCTGTCCTTCGGCGTAAATGGTATCGAATGCAAGGGAGGATTTTCCGCTTCCGCTGATCCCTGTGATCACCACGAGTTTGTTCCGTGGGAATGTTACGCTGATATTTTTCAGATTGTGTTCTCGCGCTCCGACGATCTCTACAATCTCCTGCTCGCTGGAATCACTCGCTTTCTTGGCCGATGCGTTAGACATGAATGGATAATAATGAGGAGTACAAAAATGAACGCGTTAATGTTGCAGTACAACAAAAAAAATAAAATAGTGCAAAAACCTTTTACGGAGTGTCAGAAAGGAATCTTAGAACGAAAATCTGCCTTGAAGGAGGAGAGAATGCATCGACCCTGGCTCGGTGGTGAGGCTTTCATACTTTCCTGAATTCAAAGTATAGCCTATGGTTGCTTTAGTTTCCGGATCAATTATCCAATATTCCGCTACTCCGAATTTCTCATACAAGTTCTTCTTCTTTTCCAGGTCATGGTTCCGGTTGCCTGGTGAAAGGACCTCAACGACAAGATCAGGGACACCATGAAAATGACCTTTAGGTTCCGGCTGATTTTTATTAGTTCTCAAAACAACAACAATGTCTGGTTGAACCGCATTGCTGGATTCATCAAGGTAGACGTCAAATGGAGCTACAATCACGTGCCCCTTGTTGTGGTCCTCAATGTGTTCACTCAAACGTCTGAAAATTGTTTGTAAGACTTTCTGATGGTTTGTAACGGGTGTTGGAGACATATAGATAACATTATCGATAAGTTCAGCTAACGTTCCCTCCGGAAGGTTTTTATACACCTCCATAATTGTTCGGGGTGGAGTTACAACGGGATTTTTCATACTATAAAAATATAGAAACTAAGGCATTTCCTTTCCCTGCACCACCTTCAGCATTTCAAACCAGTCTTGCAGATCGAGCTCCAGATTTACTGCCTTTGAACTCTCAACAATCCGCTCAGGCTTTGTGGTTCCAACAACGGGAAAAATTGACGATGGATGTTTTAGCAGCCACGCCAGAGAAAGCTGCGCTTCAGTGGCATTATACTTTGACGTTTTGCTGAACAATTCTGTTTTATCGTTCTGCATTAGCTTTCCGCCACCCAATGGAGACCACCCCATCGGAGAGACGCGATGCTTCATCAATATGTCAAGGCTTCCGTCAAAAAGAGGGAGATTGTGCGTAATAGAGATCTCAAGCTGATTAGTGACCAATGGAAATGGCAAATACGACTGCAGCATTTCAAATTGCGTCGGGGTAAAATTCGAAACGCCGAAATGCAATACTTTTCCGCTTTGCTTTAAAGACGTAAAGGCCTCGGTCACTTCGGCGGGATTAAGAAGGGGATCCGGGCGGTGAATTAAGAGGAGATCAAGCCGGTCGGTATGGAGCATCTTGAGCGAATTATCTACAGACCAGATGATATGTTGCTTTGATGTATCGTAATGTTTGACCCAGCTTGAAGGCCGCTTCTGCGAAGGGAACTTTATACCACATTTGGTAACGATCTCTATTTGCTCTCTTAGCGACCGTTCTTTTCGAATGACGTTTCCAAAAATCTCCTCATTGCAGTGATCGCCATAGATGTCAGCGTGATCGAATGTAGTAATACCTACATCCAGCGACCTATGGATCAATTGTGATACTTGGTTATCAGAAAGGGTCCAGCGCCACGCTCCTGCGATGATCCGCGAAAACTCGGGACCGTCCGGGTGAATTTTTTTGCGTTCCATTTTTCGTTTATGAATTTAACCATCGCGATACGACACCTGTAAATTCCTGAGGCTTTTCCGCCTGAACCCAATGGCCGGTGTCCATGGTCTCAAGTTTTGCCATTGGAAATATCTGCGTGATGTGATTCCAGTCAGAATCGGCTACATACTTTGACTTCGCTCCCCGGATAAATAGCGTGGGCTTTTCAAACGATCCTTCAGCGTGAAGGTCAAGACCAACATTGCCGAGTTTTTCGCTGATGGTTTTTAGATTGATTTTCCATGAAAATCCTCCCTCCGACTTCCGTTGCAAATTCTTTAACAGAAATTGGCGAACGTCGGACTCAGGCACATGCTGTGAAAGTATCTCGTCGGCTTCGTTGCGTGACTTTATTGCTTCCACAGGGATGGCAAGCAGTCCTTTCACAATTGAATAATGCTCGAGGTTGTACGCTTTTGGTGAAATATCGACAACGACCAGGCGATCAATCTTTTCCGGATGTGTGAGGGCAAAATTCATCGCAGTTTTTCCACCCATTGAGTGACCAATAACAACAGGGTCTGCGATCGAATGATCGTCCATAAACTCAGAAAGGTCGGATACCATCGATTCGTAATCAAACGTGTCGTCATGGGGCGACTGGCCATGATTTCGTTGGTCAACGGTATAAACTTTATACGAACTTGAGAACAATTTTGCCTGTGTTAACCAGTTGTCTGAAGAACCGAACAAACCGTGGAGAATTATCATCGGTTTGCCATGGCCATATTCGCGGAAAAATAACTTCATTTGCCAAAAATAGAATTAAGTATTCAGAACTCAGAATTTAGAAATGCGAACGGTATATTTGGAGGATTTAATGTTTTGTAATGGAATTTTCAGAAGGTAATTATACAATTCAGGGTCTAAACGTTCTTGACATAACTCAGCAGTTCGGTACTCCCATATATGTTTACGATGCCGAAAAAATTGTAAGCCAGATCAAGAGTTTGAAAACCGCTTATTCGGGGTCGGATGTGAGAGTAAAATATGCTGCTAAAGCGTTGACGAACGTGTCAATCCTGAAACTGATTCGTAAGTATGGGGTAGGCATTGAAGTGGTTTCATTGCAGGAGGCGCAACTGGCAATGAGGGCTGGATTTACATCCCGCGAAATATTGTTCACACCAAGCGGGGTTGATTTTAGTGAAATTGTTGATGGCGTCAATCTTGGGTTGGCTATCAACCTCGATAATCTCTCGGCTCTTCAGAAGTTCGGGGAAAAATATAGAAACAGTTATCCATGCGGAATACGCCTGAATCCACACATTCTTGCCGGTGGAAACTATAAGATCTCTACAGGTCACAGCAACTCTAAATTCGGAATTTCGATTTATCAGCTTCCGCAAATCCGTGAACTGGTGGACAAGTACGGAATACAGGTCCAGGGACTACATGTGCACACCGGATCTGAAATAACAGAAACGGACATTTTCTTAAAAATGGCTGAGATCCTGTTCGGATTGGCGGCTGATTTTCGTGATCTGAAATTCATTGACTTCGGAAGCGGATTTAAGGTAGCGTACAAGGACGGTGACATGGTCACTAATGTATATGATGTTGGATTGAAGCTCACGAAGAGCTTTAATGAATTTTGTATGCATTATGGACGGAAACTTGAACTGTGGATAGAGCCTGGTAAGTATATCGTAAGCGAATCGGGAACATTGTTCGTTCAGGCAAATGTGGTGAAGTCAACACCAACGGTAACATTTGTTGGAGTGAACTCCGGATTAAATCATCTTATTCGTCCTATGATGTACGATTCATATCATCATATTCTTAACATCTCGAACCCGACCGGATCACAAAAGGTGTATACCGTCGTAGGTTACATTTGTGAAACTGATACATTTGGAACGGACAGAAAATTGCATGAAGTGAGAGAAGGTGACGTTCTTGCTTTCAAGAATGCGGGAGCGTACGGATTCTCAATGTCATCGAACTACAATTCACGTCTGCGTCCACCTGAGGTTCTGGTGATCGACGGTGAAGCAAGATTGATCCGGGAGCGTGAAACTATCGACGATCTACTACAAAGGCAGGTGATAATTGATATTTAATGTCAGGAAGTTTACCAATTCAACTTTTTACACCAACTTTTTGATCCGGAGCTATGTTAATTTAGCGCTGAAATCTCACACGATGCGACTACTTACTTTTACCCTTCTTTTTCTGTCTGGTTTTTTCTGGTTGAAAGCACAGGTGATCCAGCCTGCAAAGCTCGTCGCTGAAACTCCATCGGGAACTTTTAAGGTCGGCGACGAGATTGAGCTTGTATTTAAGGCGACGATCGACAAAGGATGGTATATCTACTCCGTTGGATTCGATCCCGATTGCGGACCCATTCCGATGGCTATTAGTCTGGAAAAGGATGCTGGATACGAGCTTGTTGGAGATCTGAAAGCCGTTCAGGATAAGGCTAAGCACGACAAGATATTTGACTGCGATGTTCGCATATTTGAAGGTGCAGGAGAATTTCGTCAAAAGATCAAGGTTCTCACGTCCAATGTGACGTTAAAAGGTTCTTACGAAGGACAAGTTTGTTCCGAGGTTGAAGGTAAGTGTGTATTGTTTGACGGAGACCTGAATTTCGGCGTGATCAAGGTCGAAGGAACGGGCAAAAGTGTACAAAAAAAACCCAATGACGACGGCAAGCCACAGGCCTCTGTCCAGCCTGAAAGAATAGATACAGCAACGACCAGGAGCGAGGTACCGCTGCCTGCACCCGCTCAGTATGGGGAGAATAAAGGACCAGTTTTGGATCCTACTCTTATAACCGATGACCCGCGCCAAAACTCATTCATTGGATTTTTCCTTTTATCATTCGTGGCAGGTCTTGCCGCATTGCTTACACCTTGTGTTTTTCCGATGATTCCCATGACGGTAAGTTTTTTTACCGGTCAGGGCAGACCAAGATCTCATGCGTTGGTCTATGGGCTTTCGATAATTGGAATTTACACGCTTATTGGAGCTGCTCTTGCACCCCTTATGGGGCCTGAGACGGCAAATCACCTATCAACGGAATGGCTACCTAACATCATTTTTTTTATTGTGTTTGTGGTGTTTGGGCTGTCCTTTCTGGGTCTCTTCGAAATAACTTTACCCGGAACATTCATCAACAAAGTAGACCAACAGGCGGATAAGGGGGGATTGATCGGTATTTTTTTTATGGCGTTTACGCTGGTGTTAGTATCGTTTTCCTGCACAGGTCCATTGGTTGGAAGCATCCTGGTTTCTTCTGCCGGCGGTCAGTTTGTGAAGCCGATCTTAGGCATGTTCTCCTTTTCGCTGGCATTCGCAATTCCATTTACACTATTCGCCTTTTTTCCAGGCTGGCTTAGTTCGTTGCCGAAGTCGGGTGGGTGGCTTAATTCAGTAAAGGTGGTACTTGGATTTATTGAACTAGCGCTCGCATTTAAGTTCTTAAGTATTGCTGATCAGGCATTCCATTGGGGCATATTGGATCGCGAAATTAACATTGCGATTTGGATTGTGATAGTTACATTGATTGGGTTGTATTTAATGAAAGCATTCCGGCTTCCCGGAGACACAGGTAAAGATGTTGAGGAAAAACGTATTGGGATACCGAGCCTCGTGCTGGCCATGATAGCTTTTACGTTTGTCGTTTACCTGGTACCCGGAATGTGGGGAGCACCCTTAAAGGCTTTGGCGGGTTACTTACCCCCGTTGTATACGCATGATTTTGATCTCGTCTCGAAGTCAGCAAGCGATAATCCAAATGAGATTTGTGACGAACCAAAGTATACGGAGTTCCTGCATCTGCCCCATGGGTTGAAAGGATACTTCGATTACGATCAGGCCATTGCTTGCGCACGTCAGCAAAATAAGCCGCTATTTATTGACTTCACTGGACACGGTTGTACAAACTGCCGCGAGATGGAAGCGGTGGTCTGGTCAGATCCCGAAGTGTTGAGAAGACTTCAGAATGATTTTGTAGTGGTAGCGCTCTATGTTGACGATAAAACCGAACTCCCGGAGTCGGAATGGTATACTTCGAAGTATGACAACAAAGTGAAAAAGACGATCGGCAAACAGAACGCAGACCTTCAGATAACTAATTTGAACAACAATGCTCAGCCGTTTTATGTACTACTCGGAAAAGACGAGCGAGTACTCGTGCCCCCCTATGGATATGACAAAAGTGTCGAGGGATTTGTGAAATTTCTCGACAGCGCCAAAGACAAGTTTAAGGAGTTAAACCTTCCGTAAAAGGAGGCCAAGGCAGGAGAATGGTCTAAAAAGCTTGCATCGGCACATTAAGTGAAGTTTTCACGAAAGTACCTTAGGCCCTCATTTTGAGGCTTTTGAAATCTAAAACAATCGATTATATTTGAATCAAAGGCGGATTCTTACATGGCCTAGGCCTTATTTTTTAAACGTGTTAACTTTACTGCCTATTTTTTAACTGACCCTCGGTCTTAACTTATTTGAAGAAAATGCGAAAACGCTGGATTGGATTTTCAGGAGTTATTCTTTTAACGATTGGTGTCGTGTTGATCAACCGATACTATCTCCCCTCTCTCGTTCAAACAAAAGTGGCTTTTGATTCGCTTCAGCAGTACACGGTAAATATTAAAGCACCGAACGTTCTGTACGGGATGGTGGTGGATAATTACACCGTAATAGAAGACAAGATCAAGAGGAACGAACGACTTGGTGATATACTCGAGGCGTATAACGTTCCCGCTAACATCATTCATCAGGTCTCACAGTTGTCACGCAATGTTTTTGATGTGAGAAAAATAGCCCCGAACAAGAAGTACACACTTATTTGTGGTCAGGACTCCTTAAAAACCGCGAAGGCGCTGGTGTACGAGCCGAACCAGATAGACTATATCGTTTTCAGGTTTGAGGATACCCTGTGGGTTGATGTTTGTAAGCGCGACGTTGTCATCCTGGAAAAAACAATGGCGGGAGAAATCGAATCAAATCTTTCAGAAACCATTGAGAACCTCGGTATCTCTCATGAGCTTACGAATAAGTTTGTTGATATTTTTGGATGGCAGGTCGACTTCCAACGGCTTCAAAAAGGTGATAAGTTCAAGTTGATCTACGAAGAAGCACAGGTTGAGGGAGTAAGCGTTGGTATCAAACAAATAAACGGTATTTACTTTGAACACTCCGGAAGCCCATACTATGCCTTTCCATTCGATCAGGGAGAAGGTATTGATTACTTTGACGACGAAGGAAAGAGCTTGCGTAAAGCTCTTTTGAAATATCCGATTGAATTCACACGGATCAGTTCACGCTATACGATGAATCGTTTTCATCCGGTACAGAAGAGATGGAAGGCGCATCTTGGTACGGACTTCGCG
>DASVBA010000500.1:0-5787 GCA_036376095.1 Chryseolinea sp. | reverse complement strand
GGCGAAGTCGCTCGACGTTATTTCTGTCTCATTGTAAATCACATTGTTCGCACCGTCGTATATCTTTATCGTTACACCATTTTCTCCCCGGTTAGAGACTGTAAGAAGATATTTCGCCTCGCTTCCAGCAACTTTAAGGAGATGAGCCAATGCTTCGTCTCTTTCCTGTTTATAAGTGATCTTTTCAATCTGATTTCCGAATTTGTCGGAGACTTGGATCGTGTATTCACCTTCAGGAAGCTTTGAGAAATTGTAGGGCCTCACGAATCCGTCCACGTTCTTTAGGGTTTCCGAGAAAACCACATGGTTACCACGGTCGCGGATGGAAACCTTCACATCAGCCTGTTCAGCCCCTTTATAGTATAACTTAAAGGTAGATCCGATCTTAACTACAGCCGCACTTGAAGAAGTACCTGGGTTGTCCAACCGACGCGCAAATGCTACACTGCTAATTACCATTAGCACAACTAAAACAGAGAGGGTCTTTTTCATAAGAGTATTGTTTTGAATACACAACTTAAGACGGCTGCCCTTTCGCGAAGGTTGCAGTTCAATTGTTAATTTATGTTAACGTTTAGGTTACACTTCCTTCGATTTCAAAAAGTGACGTGTAAAATTGCAAGAATGGCTATAACGAATAGAGCTCAAAGTAGATGCGAGATCTTCCCGAAAAGTTATGCTACGATTTTAAGAGTGGATTGTTTCACACTGAACACTCCTAATTCAGATGATAGTTGTCTTTGCTGCGCTCCTCCTGCTGAAGGATATGCATCTGAAACTTAACCCGATTGATTATGAATGCTTCTCTCTTGTCTTCGGCAGCAGTCAGGAACTTGTAACGATCGCTAATATCCATACTTAGCTCATTGGCGATCTGATAGAGGTTAAAGATCGTCAGGTGCTGGTTTATGTTCCGTTGTTTGAGGTATCCGAGAAAAAGGTCGTACAACTCTGGCCCTGGAAATGTATTCTTTTCGACATTCCACACCTTTACGTCACCTCCGGGGTACATTTTAGACTTGTACTTCCTCAGGAGCAGGTTCATATTGAATATATCTTCACACTTAACAATGATATCCGCCTCTCCCCCCGGATAGCGTTTAATAACGCTTTCCAACTTCATAAGAGAACCTATCTTTTGTTCATTGCTCTCATGGCTGAAATATATTCCGAAGAGAATATCGTTTATCTCCGCATCCTGCAATAATTGCCTGTAGCGCGGTTCAAAAATGTGAAGCGGCACCAATTCTCCCGGAAGCGGAAGAATGGCAAGTGGAAACATCGGTATTTGCAGTATGTCCGACATAGATTATGTAAAAATAACGGTATCGTTAGTAACTGACCAGATACTGAGGTCTGAGACCAAACCGATCCTTTAAATGTTGTTCGCCCGGCAGGAAACTTAGATTGATCAGGAACGAGAATCCCGCCACCACACCGCCCAGATCATGTATCAAACTTGCAGCGGCACCCGCTGTACCCCCTGTTGCCAGTAGATCATCATGAACCAGTACCCGCGCACCTTTTGAAAAAGCATCCTCGTGCATTTCGATCGCTGCCGTCCCGTACTCAAGGTCATACTTCTGCGATCTTGTACGGTAGGGCAACTTGCCAGCTTTTCTAACAGGTATAAGACCGCAGCTCAGTTCGTGGGCAAGAACGGAACCCAAAATAAAGCCACGCGCCTCGACTGCAGCAATCGCATCAATCTCCAGCCCTTTAAGCGTTGCAACCATTTCACGAACTACGTCCCTAAACAGAGAAGGGTCGGCAAGTACAGGCGTGATGTCTTTAAAAACTATTCCCGGTTTGGGGTAGTCTTTGACATCTCTGATCGCTTGTTTAACCTTTTCGGAAATATGCATGTCTCTAATATCGGTTAATATAGGTCGTATTCAACAAAAATAGAACAGGCATTCCTGTTATCAAATATGTTGTAAGTTTAGCTACCAAAAAAACACATCTCCATGAAAATTGTTACCCGAATGATAGAGGAAGATCTATATGAAGCTTCGAACCAGTATGGAAACAAAGTGATGATCGACATGCGGGAACACGACGTAAAACAAAGCCAATCGCCAGTTGAAATGGTGCTATCATCTCTTGCGGCGTGTGGTGCGATAGATATTGTAATCATGCTGAAGAAGAGAAAGAAACACATCCTCGATTTTACGATCGAAACCGAAGCCACCAGAAACGCCGAACCACCGAGATGGCTAACGGCCATTCATTGCAGATATATAGTTACATCTCCTGATGTCACAGAGGATGAGCTATTCAAAGTTGCGGCATTATCGCTGGAAAAATATTGTTCTGTCGCTTCGTCACTTAAGTCGGAAATAACCCACTCGGTGCAGGTTATTCGTTCCTGATATTCCTCAAACAACCAACTTGCCGTTCAAAATGACTTTATCAACGAGAGTGGCTCCGAAGGAATAGGGAATGTATGCAAGCGATGGTATTGGTCGGGTAATAAGGAGGTTGGCGGCTTTGCCTCGTGTAACGCTTCCAAGCCTGTCATCAATTTCCAACGCACAGGCTGTATTCAACGTTGCAGCGTTTATGGCTTCTTCCGGGGTCATCTTCATCCTTATACACGCAAGCGCAATAATGAACGGCATATTTCCACTTGGCGCGCTTCCAGGATTATAATCAGAGGCAATCGCCAGAGGAAGACCTGCATTGATAATTTGTCGCGCCGGGGGAAAAGGAAGTCCAAGGAAAAAAGCAGCCCCTGGCAAGGCTGTAGGGATTACATTGCTACCCTGCAGCGCAGCAATCTCCTCTTCACCTATATTTTCCAGATGGTCGACGCTTATAGCTCCTGTCCGGACTCCAACCTGCACCCCTCCCGATCGATTGAGCTGATTGGCATGAATGCGTGGTTTCATTCCAAACCGCTTACCTTCGCTTACTATCCGCTCGGTCTCATCTGGGCTGAAAAAACCTGTTTCGCAAAACACGTCGATATAATCTGCAAGTTTTTCTTCCGCGACCGCCGGAATCATCTCCTTAATAACGGACTCAATATAGCTTTCCTTAGTAGTTTCCTGAGGTATTGCATGAGCTCCAAGGAAGGTAGTTCTAACGGTCAATGGCGTTTCAATACCAATACGTCTGGCAACTCTGAGCATCTTCAGCTCATCGGCAGTTCTTAATCCATAGCCGCTTTTTATTTCAACGGCACCGGTACCGGTCCGCATTATCTCATCTGCTCTTTTCAGGGTACGTTCAAATAACTCGTCCTCTGACGTCTGTTGAAGTTTCCGGGCAGAGTTCAGAATACCTCCACCTTTAGCGGCGATGTCGGCGTAAGTTGCGCCTTTGATCTTCATAACGAACTCTTCTTCCCGGCTCGCTGCAAACACAAGATGCGTATGGGAATCGACAAATGAAGGCAATACGAAACATCCTGAAGCATCCATCTCAACGGAAGCCTTAGCTGTCGGCAGGTCCGTCATGATACCGTAATCGAGGATCAGTCCGTCTTTAATGATGATGTAGGAATCGGATAAAACGGGGAGCGTCGCCATAGAAATTCCGGCGACGACGCCTTGATGATTCTCTCTCACCTGGGCTATACCCCTGATGTTTTTGATGAGAATATCACAAGACATGAGACCTGATCATGCAGAGGCTCTCAAACTTATTTTCCAAATGATTCTACCTTGTAATCAAGGTTGGTTCCAAATACAGGAAAGGCAATCTTTAACATTGCGTAGAAACCTCTTCCGCCTACGGTAGGGCGATAACCAATTTCACCGCCGTAAGACCAGCTGAACATGCGGTTAAATCTGCCATCCATACCGGCGCGGAATCCAAACTTGTTTATTTCTATTGGACTTACATCATAAGTATGAGTTCCGAATGTAGGGCTGGAGGCGTCCTCGTCAACATAAACAACATCATCGACTTCCAATGAAGGAGAATACAGAGCATCGACGTACACGGTAAAGATCAGGTCGTCGATGCCTTCTTCAAACTTGTCGAAGTTTACTGCCACGTTCTTGATCCAGGTCATCGATCCTCCCAGGTAGAGTCCTTTTGACGCGATGTTGCTGAACACGTCGAAAGATTCAGATCGTCCGCCAACAAATATTGTCTCAGGCAGGCCTACACCTTCTTCATTTTTTAAGTCGGCATTTGACAAATCTTGTTCTGCCAACGCGCGTCCCAGGTCAGTGGAACTATCCCAAATCACACCCCCCAAACGGGCGCCGTAAATTTTCCGAACTTTACAAGGAACCTCGGCATTCAATGGAACCCTTGCAGCCCATTTATTGCCTTTATAGCTGTTTTTGTAGAGGAACATTTTTGTCTTCGAGCTTTCTTCGAAGTCTTTGATGTGATACGTACCTCCGAACTCGTAATAGTTGTATATCTCAGTCCGGTTATCGACATCGCTCTTCTTTGAAGCAAGGTCGCGGGCGAAATCATAGAATTGCTGGCTGTACGTTTTCCGGAAATGTACGCGGACATTAAACTTGTCCTTGTGGTAATAAATCGCCTCGGCTCCATAACCGGCGTTCACGTTTGTCACGAACATATCGGCGTACAAAGGGATAAAGCCTACAAAAAGCTTGTTAACTGAGTAGGGCTCGTCGTAGAGTTCCTCATAGGTAACCGCGGTCTTATCCTTTCGTTCACCCTGCGCAAAAAGGCTGACGGACACCGCCAGAAACGCAGCTATTGAGATTAAAAAACGATGGTTCATAACCTAATTAGTTGGGTATTAGATAGTAAAAGTAGTAAATCTCCCGTTAAAAAATATTTACCCTGAATACGGTCTACCTGACAGAGGTAATAGTTTATCAAAAAAATCGTTAAATATTACTTTTTAACCATCATTTTACGCAACTCCTCCAGTTCCTTCATGTTTGCAGCCATCTCGGCTTCTTTGCGTTTCCTTTGTGTAATATCCTCAAACATTCCCAGCACCGCCACCACTTCGCCATGCTTATTCATGACGGGCACCTTACTCACCATCACCCACGATTCAACGCCCTCGCTATTCACATTCCGTTCTTCCAGGTCGAGACGTGCCTTACGGCTGTTCATTACCGATACGTCATCGGCACGGTAGGCGTCTCCATGTTCTTTCCATGGCATATCATAATCGGTCTTTCCAACGAGATCCCGTGGCGACTTCAGACCGGCCACATCGGCAAATATCCTGTTGCATCCCTGGAATCTCAAATCCTTGTCTTTCCAGAATACTGCGCGAGGTATGTTATCAATTATGGTCTGCATCGTTTCCTGGTCATCACTTAACTGGTCGAGCATCTGATTGATCTTAGCGGTATTATACGTTACCGTTATCAGGTCGGCACATGACTTCAGGAACTCGATATCTTCATCGGTCCAATCTTTCTGTTCGTTTTGATGTTCGCAACAAATCACGCCGGCAATCTTTCCTTCATTAAAGAAGGGAACGTCCAGCATGGATTCAATTTTCAAGGGCCGCAAATAGCCTTCCGAAAACTCACGTGTCGCGACGTGGGTGTGCGCATCCTTGGCTACAATAATCTCCTCACTTGAAACGGCTTCAAAATATCCGGGATAGTCACGACCCGACAACTCCAAACCAGATTCGAAGGTGCTTTTACCCTGTTGATACAACTTTTCACAACTGATCTTATTCTCCTTGGCCTTGTACATCCATATGCTACATCGCGAAACATTTAGCTGCCGCGAAATCGCGCTTGTGATCCTCTCAAGGGCAGTATCCCACTTTCCCTCCTGAATATCTTTGTTCTTGGTCAACTCCATCAAGAGTTGACGGTTTTT
>DASVBA010000490.1:0-4394 GCA_036376095.1 Chryseolinea sp. | reverse complement strand
GCATGATCGACCGCATGTATGACTGATATTTATCAGGTGCTCTTTCCCCGCTGGCATCCACGACTGTCGCGGCTCCGATGGTTGCTCCGGGAGACATATAGATGCTATCACAGGCGATCGATATGAGCGCGCCCGCCGACGCAGCATCAGAATTAATGAAGACCCATATGGGCTTTTTGAAACCCATAACTTTGTCCACAATGTCTTTGGCGTCAGTAAGGATACCACCGTAAGTGTCCATTTCGATGATGACAACATCTGCCTTTGTTTCTTCAGCATGCTTTAAGGCGAGTTCGACGTAACGGGTTACGCGAGGGTCAATCTCACTCTTTATCTCCATGATCATTACGGTCTTCTTCTGGGCAAAAGCCGTAAACGACAACCAGCTCAAAAACAATATGGATAACGATCTCTTAAAAATGTGCATGGCGCGATGGTTTTATACATGTTCCGTGCTCTAAATCCCTCGAGAGTTTATGAAGGACATCGAGTATTCGCGAAACCTGTTTTACATTGCATAAAATTAAGCTTTATACCGGTTGGCACGCAGCGTTCAATTTAACTTTTCGCATGTTTTTGAGGGTGTAATCTGGAATACGTTGACGTCGCCCGGCGCCGGGGTCCTGTTGGTGGAGGTACGCAACAGTGAACGAAAACGGGTAATTTTTTCGGCCCTTGAATGTAATTCAGGAAAATTCATTTGGCGAGACAAGAGTTTCGACGAGCCGTGGTGGATAAGCCTTGGCGCCGTTTCGGACGAGGTGGTAATTTTTACGATGTATCTGGAGACCAATAATCCCGACAAAAAGGGTGTATTTGGCTATCACATCCGGGATGAAAAGATGTTGTGGTGGCACAATGACTTCTCGCTCGTTTCTGTGTCAACTAAAACCGTTGAAGGAATCTCGTCGAAATACGGTTTTAAAAACGTAACTCTTGATCTTATGACTGGACAGGAGACTTCCGAAGCAAAACATGAGTTGAACAACGATCCCGTCATCCGACCACACCAATATCTACCGGATCATCGTTATTTCGACACCGTCAAAATATTTTTAGAGCATAAATTCAATTTATCGCCCGTTATGGCGTTGGAATACCTGGAGCACGACTCCATCATTTTTATTTCGTTTTATATTCAGGAGAATGAATTGGCGAACTATTTGTTTATGATTTCCGCTGATGGCCATCTCCTAATGAAAGAAAAACTAGACGAACAGCTCAAAGGAATCGGCCTGGGCACTTTTTTCATTCTATCCGGTTGCGTATTTTTCGTGAAGAATAAGGCGGAGTTGGTAAGCTATAAGATCGTATGATTAACGAACTAATTTTAGTGGGTGTCTCATTTTTTCACCCGCACATCCTACAGGATTCCACAGGAACAGAAGTGATTAACGGAAAGGTGTTTGTGATCCACCAGGTAGGAGAAAAGGAAACATTGTACGGCATCTCGAGGCGCTACGGCACCACCGTGGATGCTATCCTTCAATACAATCCAACCGCGGACGGAGGATTGGAAATCGGGCAGATACTAAAGGTACCATACGTTCCTAAGAGCGTACAAAAGGCCCCTGCTGGTGGCACAATCCACGTTGTCGCTGCCAAAGAAACCATGTTTTCAATATCCCAGGCCTACGATGTATCAATAGAAGAAATTAAGCAATGGAATAGTTTGGCCGACAATTCCCTGTCAATCGGGCAGGAGCTGGTAATTAAGAAGAGCGGATCGCGAAATGTCACACCTTCAGCATTAGGTGCTTCTAAGGGTTTCCATATTGTTGCCGCAAAAGAGACTATGTTCTCAATTGCTAAACAATACAGCGTTACTATCCAGCAGATAAAGGACTGGAACAAGCTCGAAGGAAATGAAATAAGTATTGGCCAGGAGCTGCGCGTGGCCCCTCCCCAAAATGAGCCCGTGAAGACGGTGGTAGCTCCCGTTGTTGCCGCCAATGAAACCAAAAAAGAAGTCGTGACCCAAACGGCACCTCCCAGGACAGAAGTAAAAGAACAGACGATCCGGATCTCTGAAGGAGTCAAGAACACCGACGAGATCTCCCAGAATGGACTTGCCGAGCTGATCGAGGGAACCGAAGGAAACCGAAAATACCTTGCGCTCCACCGGACCGCGCCGGTAGGTACGATCTTAAAAGTGAGGAATGAAATGAATAACCGCGAAGTGTTTGTACGCGTGATGGGAAAATTGCCGGACACGGCATTGACTGACAAACTGGTTATTAAGATTTCAAAGTCCGCGTATGACAGGCTGGGCGCGATTGATCAGCGGTTCAGGGTGGAAGTCACGTACTACAAATAGGAGCGCAACCTGCAATTCTTTTCCGCAGATGACGCAGATTGAATTCACGCGGAACTAATCTGCGAAACTAGCGTGTCTGTTGATCTGAGAAGTCAGCTGATACTCGACGGTTAAATGCACACAATGAATCTTTGTCGAATTTTTTGGAATTAACGGTAAGCCTGAACCGGCTGGGCCCAACTTTGCGTTAAGCGTTAACTTCCTTATTAAGCCAAGCCTCCAGTCTTCGATCCATAATGCTAAACCAGAGAGGAGGAACCAACGCCAAAATAATCATCGTTGAGTAGCCAAAGGGTAGCTGCGGACTTACTTCATGATGATCCAATACCTGATACCGTTTGCTAGCGTAAACGTGATGGTCCGAATGTCGCTGTAGCTGGAAAAGAAAAAAATTACTCAGGAGATGACTGGAATTCCATGAATGAAGTGGATTTACCCTTTCGTACTTCCCCGGTGCGATCTCTTTTCTCAAAATTCCGTAATGCTCAACATAGTTTACCAGCTCGAGAAGGGTGAACGCAAATACACTTTGCGAGAAGAAGAAAAGCGGCACTTGCCAATAATTTCCGTTCTTGCCGAATACTAGCGTCAGCATCGCACAAAAGAAAAGCGGAAGTATTGCGCACCATATCATTTCATTTTTTATGCTGAACGCTGAAAGCCCTTTCTTTGCCAAGCGCTCTTTCTCCAGTTTCCATGCGTGGGCATACCCAAGAAACACAGACCTTGCCCAAAATGAAAAGAAGCTTTGATGGCGCCGCGCCGTTGCAGGATCTTCAGGAGTCGCAACAGATACATGATGCCCTCGGTTATGCTCAATAGTGAAATGCATGTAACAGACCGTCATAAGAAGCACTCTTGCGTAAAGTCTTTCCAGCGCTGACTTTTTATGGCCAAGTTCGTGTGCAACGGTAATCCCAATTCCTCCCGTCAGAAGTGAAAAGCTTACAATGAATCCGAACCATTCCCAAACGTTATTCAACCTGTTTGTGGTAACAACATAAGCACCCCAAATTAGCATGGCGAGCTGAAGATAAGTCCAGAGGTAGATTACAAAGCGGTAATAATAGTCCTGCTCTATTCGATCAACCTCGCTCTCAGGGATGTTAGTGGGATCGGTGCCAATCAACTGATCCAGCACGGGTAGGATCACGAAAGCAAATAATAGTGCAAGGTAATTCCACAGGCCGCCAAGGTAGAATCCAGTGACCACGAGACCGGGGATAATGAAGGCAGCGTAGAAACCAATGCGCCGGGTAACTGAAACCATTCCCGAATTTAGGAAAGGCCTGCTTCAGTTATTGATGGATCACCAAAATATTTCGTTCAGATAATGCTGAAAATCTGTGGTTATTCGACAGACACCATCTGGAAAAGATATCTCTTTTCAAGGGAGTCGTTCCTGTTTGCTTCCAGCAAATACGATTTGTTCTCGTCGAGGAATTCGTTGTATTGCAGTACGATCAAATCGTAATCGTCACGGTAGTTGTTAACGCGTTCATCGGCGAGCCGGATATCTTCCACAAGTTTTTGCAACGTGGGATTATTGGCAAACTCCGGGGTTGTTTCGGCAAGACTGATAAGTTCGCGAACCAACGCTGTTGAGGCAAAATCATACTCCTCGACCACGTCTGCATTGCCCATTGATTTTTGAGTATAGCGAAGTCTGGTCAGCTGGTCGAGCTGTTCTTCAAATTTTGTTATTTGATCGCGTTCGTCCGTGCTAATGACCAGAAGTTCGTGAAGAAGGTTGTGCATGGACTTGATCTTCTGATTGTCGTCATTGATCATCACATTCCATGACTGTAGCATGCTATCCTGAAATGCCAGGTATCGGTCAGTCAGAGAGTCAGCTTTGGTGAATGTAGCATCGGAATTGGCCTTTTTTTCGTCACAACTCATCAACAGGACAGCACAAAACGGTACAACAAGGCCGGCAACGAATTTTCTCATGATTTTAGTTTGGGCTCCTCTTGCGAAATACGTGCTAATGAAAGAAAATGTTATCCGGGTTTTGCCCGATTTGTCAGGCATGTATGATTTTTTTGATTTTATAATGGTTTGAACTGCTCGAAAG
>DASVBA010000492.1:0-3706 GCA_036376095.1 Chryseolinea sp. | reverse complement strand
TCAAGTACAGATAGCGCAGGGGTGTCGTCAATAAAACTCGGCGCCGAAGATAAATTGTTTGTCTTGTGCACAAGTTGGGTCCATTCATGGTCGGCCAGGCTTCCGCGTTTTATTTTTTCGCCTTCAAGTTCAGCCTCAGCTGAAATCATACGATTGACCAGCTGGATAGACGCCATTTCGAGTGAGAATATTGCAACAGGAACTTTGAAGTCGACGGCGGCATTTCTCAATGCTGACACAACGAAAGCGGTCTTACCCATACCAGGTCGTGCGGCGATAATGACAAGGTCGGATCGCTGCCAGCCCGAAGTCATTCTGTCCAGCGCGGTGAAACCACTTGGCACGCCCGTCAGGCCATCTTTGTGGTCTTTCAAAAGTTGAAGTTCATGTATCGCCCTCGTCATGAGATTACGCATATTGTCGTAATTCTTACGGAGGTTTGAATCGGATATCTGAAAGATTGACTGTTCCGTCTTGTCCAACAGTTCAAAGACGTCAGTTGTATCTTCGTAGGCGTTATGATGTATCTCTGAAGCCACCTGGATCAGCTCGCGTTTGATAGCCATTTCCATGATCACGCGGGCATGATATTCTATATTCGCGGCGGAACTGACTTTAGAAGTAAGCTCGGCGATATAGTAAGCGCCTCCAATGACTTCGATCTTACCGGTCTTCCGAAGCTGATTTACCACGGTACGCATATCTACCGGGTCCGATGACTTGAACAAATCGATGATCGCGGAATAAATCTCTTTATGCTGGTCAGAGTAAAAATGCTCCGGTTTAAGGAATTCCACCACTGCATTAAGCGCATTCTTTTCGAGCATCAATGCACCGAGTACTGCTTCTTCAAGATCAAGCGCCTGAGGTGGCAACTTACCAAGGCTCTCCGAAATATCTCTCGGAATAAGTTTACTTGCCTTGTTGCTTAACCTCAGGGACATTGATCTGCCTTGCTCCATACAGTGGTTGTTGTACTTGTTTTTGTTGTGAGGGCGACAAACGTACAATCTATACATTTTAGTCTCTCCACAACTTATACACATTTAGCCAACAAATTAATTGTGAATAAATTCCCATCGACACTAAGCCAAACGGTCACAATGCGGAAAAGTAAGTTGACACATTAGCAATGTAGTCAGGCTTTTAAACACCAAACATTTTCCTTTACTTTAAAGCGGAATTTTTTTTCATGCTGAAAAAGAAACAGAAGATTCACTTTATTGCCATCGGGGGCAGTGTTATGCATAATCTTGCTATTGCCCTCAAAGCTGAAGGTCATGAAGTAACTGGATCTGACGATGAAATTCGGGATCCTTCACGTGCTACATTAAAAAAACACGGCTTACTCCCTGATAAAGAAGGCTGGAACCCCGACCAAATTAGTAAGGACCTTGATGCAGTCGTGCTGGGGATGCATGCGCGCAAAGATAATCCCGAACTCCTGAAGGCACAGGCTCTTGGGTTAAACATATATTCTTATCCCGATTATATCTACGAAAGGTCAAAGAACAAACAGCGCATTGTTATCGCAGGCAGTCACGGCAAGACGACCATAACTGCCATGATCATCCATGTGTTAAACCATTTTAACCGGAAGTTTGATTATGTTATCGGCGCCCGTGTTAAGGGAGTTGAATACACCGTAAGGTTGTCGGATGCGCCAGTTATTATAATTGAAGGTGACGAATATTTTTCCTCGGCACTCGACCCGACGTCAAAGTTCCTAAGGTACAATCATCACATTGGTGTGATCAGCGGTATCGCTTGGGACCATGCCAACGTGTTCAAAGCGGAGGAGGAGTATGTAAAACAATTCGACCTTTTTGCGGACGAAACGCCAAAGGGTGGCACTCTTATCTACTGCGAGCAGGATTCTCTTGCCCTTATTATCGGTAAAAAAGAACGAGCGGATGTTCAGGCAATTTCTTACAAGAGCCATCCGCATACCTCCGACAACAACGGTCAGTTCTTCCTGACCAGCGGAAAGGATCGATATCCGGTAAAGATCTTTGGAAGCCACAACTTCCAAAATGTGAGCGCTGCAAAAGAAGTTCTCAAAAAGATCGGCATTACCACCGAAAGGTTCTTTGAAGCCATGACAAGTTTTGAAGGCGCTGATGGCAGACTTGAAAAAGTGAATGAAAATACATCAACTACCGTATATAAGGACTTTGCTCACGCCCCATCAAAAGTAAAAGCTACGGTAAAGGCCATAAAAGAAATTTCACCGTCGCGCGACCTTGTTGCATGCCTTGAATTGCACACCTACAGCAGCCTGGACAAAAGATTTCTTCCGCAATACAAAGACAGTCTCAAGCCGGCACAAGAGCAATTGATCTATTTTAATCCAGACAAGGTAAAAGATAAAAATCTCGAAGCGCTCACCGAATCAGATATTAAGAAAGCCTTCAATGCACCTGGGGCCGTCGTCTTCCAGGATCCTACAAGTCTTGAAACGTTCCTCTCGCAACTCTCGTGGAAGAATAAGAATCTCCTCATGATGAGCTCCGGAAATTTCGGAGGAATGAACATTCAGGAATTTGCAAAAAAACTTCTTGGTTGATATTCACTGGATATACGTCCTTTTTACTATCGCGACAAAATGAAACTTAATCTACGCAATCCCCTTTGCTTTTTTGACCTCGAAACCACAGGCACCAACATCACACACGACCGCATTATTGAGATTGCTGTGATCAAAATGATGCCTAATGGTGATATCCAGAGAAAATCTAATGTCTTAAATCCAACCATTCCCATACCGCTCGAGTCGTCTGCAATCCATGGACTTCATGATGACGACGTCAAAGACAAACCAACCTTTAAGGATGTAGCGAAAGACTATGCACGTTTTTTTGAAGGTGCAGACCTCGCTGGATTTAACATTCTAAAGTTTGACGTGCCGATGTTAGTCGAAGAGTTTTTACGCAATGGAGTGGAGTTCGACTATGGCCGGAAGAAAATAATCGATTCGCAGAAAATCTTTCACTTAATGGAAAAGAGAACGCTCGCCGCGGCGTATCAATTCTATGTCAACAAGGAGATCAAGGACTCACACACCGCCGAGGCAGACACTGAGGCCAGTATGGAAGTCCTGCTGGCGCAAGTAGAGCGGTATCTTGACATGGAAGTTACAGACAGCCTCAACAAAAGGATCGGCGAGATCAAGAACGACGTCGAAGCGTTAAGCAAAGTGACAGCTGTAAATCAGGTGGATCTCGGCGGACGCATGGTGTTCAATCAAAAAGGCCAGGAGATATTCAATTTCGGCAAACACAAGAACCGTATTGTTACCGAAGTATTGGCGCAGGAACCTTCCTATTACGAATGGGTAATGAACGGTGACTTTTCACTCGATACAAAACGCAAGCTCACTGAAATTAAACTAAGAGGCTTCAGGAAGTGATCTAGTGATCTGATCTAAACTTCATTTCTCCCGCCTTCACTTGCACGGGAAGGTAATTTACTTCCGGAGGTATGGGACAAGAGAAGTTCGGGCTATAGGAACAGTAGGGATTGTAGGCCAGGTTGAAATCGATGGTCACCTCGTCCGCAGATGGAGTCCTGAAATCGAGGTAACGTCCAACCTCGTATGTTTCATTACCATTGGTTTCGTCGGTGAAAGGAATAAAAAGGTAGTCTTCATATCCGGGTCTCTTCGCGATGTCGGAATTATGATACACCTCCAGCTTGTAGCGTTGAC
>DASVBA010000039.1:0-6700 GCA_036376095.1 Chryseolinea sp. | reverse complement strand
GTTTTTAGATATTTATTAAAGAGTTGGTAATTGACTAATTGATTTGTCTTTGGAAAGCGTAATGAAAATGCCAACGAATAGAAAACGAGGCGCCGCCTGCCGGATAGGTCGGCTTTGGTAGACGCCGTTGTCATCACGGGTTCGACTGTATTCGTATCCGAAGATGTTATCGCGTCCTGTCAAATTAGTACAGGACAAGTACACAATAAGAAATGGTTTCGGCAGATACGCCACGTTCATGCTCAGATCGGAGTAGTACGGCGTTTTTGCTCCATTGAAGTTTTCAGTATTGGGATCGTTGTACGGCCTCCCGCTGGCGAACGAGTAGGTAAATCCGAGTTGACACTTTATTAGCTGGATAAAATGTTTGTACACCAACGAAAAATTGTGAGTGGAAGCAAAAGTCGGCGTGGCCGATTGTGGAAAGTCCAGGTAATCGCGCTGCGTATCCAGGTAGGAATACGAAACCCAATAGTCTACGTTTCTAATCGATCGGTTATCTCGCCAGAATAATTCTATTCCTTTTGCGTAACCCTTCCCTTGCTGATTGAAATATACCGGAGTGCCATCAGCGAATTTCACGAGATCATCATAACGCTTGTAGTATGTCTCCATCCGGAACGTCCGATTGTTTTCAACTAATTGATAATTTAAAATGAAGTGTTCGGCCCGTTCCGGATCAAGACCTTTGTCGTTTCTTAGCCACTCATTCTTTGGCGACTGTCTGAAGGTGCCATAGGCTAAAGACACCTGACCGGATTCACCTGTTTTATAGGCTAGTGACAATCTCGGATCCACACTGACCTTCTCTATCAGATTGTCATATTCCAACCTTGCCCCAACCCGTGTTACAAATTTGTTGCTCGTGTAAAGATCTGCTTCGGCAAATCCCGCTATTATTGATTCTACAAATCCTGCGGGTTCGATTTTTACTGAGCCTATGTTTTCATAACTATAGTTTCGTTGGATCACCTCCCCTCCGGTCTTCAGCTCCACCTTGTCTGAAAGTGATCCATCCACTACGACCTTTGCATGCAGGCCTTTTTCTACTTCGTCTATCTGATCGACGTCAACAAGCGTGTTGTTCTTAAGAAAGGTATAGGATGCGCCTCCTCTCAGTGTCCAGTGATCATTTAAGGTTGTTCGATAGGATGTGTTGACGTACGCATATTCATTGGTCAGATCGTACAGATATTTTTTACTATAGTCATCAATGCTGTGGTTGTACATTGAAAAGTGCGCGTGACTGAAATTTCCGTACAACTTAAATAGTCCATTTTCCCCGGCCTGCTGCCTGAACGATGCAACGGCCTCGGTAGACACGGGCGGCTCCTTCCAGTCAATCTCCTGATTTATCAACCCGAAGTAGGGCTTGATATTGGTGTATTGGATCTTGGCCGCAGCAGATCCAGTTTTCCATGCCTGGGTATGTGCAACATCTCCTCCTACCGATAGGATGCCGATGTCAGTGCGCGTGGCTTCCGACCGGTCTTTAGAATCAAGAACTAACGCCGACGAAAGCGCCTGCCCATATTCGGCCGAATATCCTCCGGTGCTGAAGCTCGTGCCTTTGAACATGAAAGGAAGGAAACGGCCCCGCGATGGGGTATTTGGTGCGGATACACTATACGCATCCAGAACCATCATGCCGTCAATAAAGGTGCGGGTCTCATTACCATCGCCGCCTCTCACAAACAACCTACCCTGTTCGCCGACTTTTTGCGTACCCGGTAGGGTATTCAGCGCGCCAGCTATATCAGCCGTTGCGCCGGCCGTTGTCGCTATGTCTACTGCATTGAATATGGTTCGCCTGGATGCATCACTTGCTGTAAACGCCCCAGCTGTGATCATCACTGCGTCCAGCTCATTAATGGTCTCTTCCATGATTACCCTTAGATAAAGGTCCTTGCCGTCAAGATTGATCTCCTGCTCGAAGTCCTTGTATCCGATGTACTTCACCACAAGCAAATGTTTTCCCGTTTCGGTACTCGTGAACTCAAAGGCCCCATCTGCTGCTGAGCTCGCGCCATCGTAGGTGTCCATCAAAAAAACATTTGCTCCCGGGATCGACGCCCCATGATGATCCTTCACCGTTCCAGAAACCTTTACCTGCGAAAACCCAGCAAAGGCTATAGTTATAAGCAGCACGATTAGCAACATCTTCATGCGAGATTTTTTCGTGATTACACGACAAAAATGACTGCCTAGACTGACGGCCCGAAAACGGACTCACTGAACTGTGGAAGGGATAGGACAGACTGTAAAATGAACGTTCCGGCATTGATTCCGCGGGCGACGTGCGGTGCCAAAAGATTCGCTAGAATACTTATTTTTGCAGCCTCAAACGAAAGTTATGGCCGATTACAACAAGGATGAAATCAAGCGTATCGAAGGAAAATGGCGCGAGGAATGGAAAAAACGCGATGTATACAGGGTTGAAAATCAGTCCGATAAACCCAAATACTACGTCCTGGATATGTTCCCCTACCCATCAGGAGCTGGACTACACGTTGGCCATCCGCTGGGATACATTGCTTCTGACATTGTTTCGCGCTACAAAAGACTTAAGGGTTTTAATGTGTTGCATCCTATGGGATTTGATGCGTTCGGATTACCTGCCGAGCAATACGCAATCGATCATGGCATTCACCCTGCAGTTTCAACAGCAGCCAACATAAAGACTTTTAAAGATCAGCTGTCGAAGATAGGCTTCTCATACGACTGGAGCCGTGAGGTTCAAACATGCGACCCGAGTTATTATCGTTGGACTCAGTGGATCTTCCTCCAGATCTTCGATAGTTGGTTCAATCGAAAAAAAGGGAAAGCTGAACGTATCACAGAACTGATCAGCGTTTTCGAAAAGGAAGGAAATAAGAATCACCCGTTTCCCAATACAAAGTACGCGGTCCCTTTGTCCGGCTCAACGGAATTCTCTCCTTCAGAATGGAATTCTTTCGATGATAGAACGCGACAAGAGATCCTGATGCAATACAGGTTGGCGTACCTGGCTTATACCGACGTTAATTGGTGCGAAGCCCTGGGTACGGTGTTAGCAAACGACGAAGTCATCAATGGTGTGAGTTATCGCGGAGGATATCCTGTGGTAAAAAGGCAAATGAGGCAATGGAGTTTGCGGATCACAGAATATGCCGAGCGACTCCTCACCGGACTCGACGTGATCGACTTCAGCGACTCCATGAAAGAAATCCAGCGCAATTGGATCGGCAAAAGTGTTGGGGCGAGAATAACATTTGAGGTGAAGAGTGAAAAAGGACAACACAAGCTGACGGTTTTCACGACGCGGCCAGACACCATATTCGGTGTTGATTTTATGGTGTTGGCACCTGAACATGAATTGGTAAAAGAAATCACCAGTACAAAACAGCAAGGTGACGTGGACGCGTACCTGAAATACGTAGAGAGCCGCTCGGAAATAGATCGTATGGCAGAAGTGAAAAAGATAACGGGTGCGTTCACGGGCTCATACGCTATCAATCCTTTTAACGGGCGCGAAGTGCCCGTCTGGATAAGCGAATACGTGCTTGCCGGATACGGAACGGGTGCGATCATGGCGGTCCCATGTGGTGACGAACGCGATCATAAATTCGCGAAGCATTTTAACCTTCCCATCACTAACATTATTGGAGATCACTACAACGGTACAGAAGCAAACCCAACCAAAGATGCCATTCTTCAGAATTCCGATTTCATCAATGGCATGGTAATGCACAAAGCCATTGACGTGGTAATCGCAAAGCTCGAAGAGAACGGACTTGGAAAAAGTCAGGTAAACTACAAGATGCGGGACGCGGGATGGAGCCGACAGCGTTATTGGGGTGAACCATTCCCCGTGGTCTACAAGGATGACATGCCGTACGCGATGGATGAAACGGAACTTCCCTTAGAGCTTCCGGAGTCAAACAACTTCAAACCTTCCGGCAGTGGAGAAGGTCCCCTGGCAAATCTCAAGGATTGGGTGAACTTCAGCGCAGGAAAAAGAAGAGACTCCAATACGATGCCTACGCACGCAGGTGCGGCATGGTATTTTTTGAGATACACCGATCCTCACAACGACAAGGCATTTGCGGACAAAAAAGCGCTGGACTATTGGGGACAGGTTGATGTTTATGTGGGTGGGTCAGAACATGCTGTCGCCCATTTGTTATATGCTCGCTTATGGGTTAAGATTCTTCATGACCTTGGTTATTTGAATTTCGATGAACCATTTAAAAAGCTGATCAACCAGGGAAAGATCACGGGAGATTCGAGGTTTGTCTACAGAGTAAGAGGAACGAACAAGTTTGTATCAAGTGGACTGAAGGAGTCGTTTGATACCGATCCGCTTCACGTCGACGTGAAAATTGTTTCAGGACATGAATTGGACATCCAGGCATTTAAGCGGTGGAAGCCCGACTTCGCTGATGCGGAGTTTATTCTGGAAGATGGTAAATACATCTGTGGCGCCGCCGTCGAAAAAATGAGCAAGTCCTATTTTAATGTGGTCAACCCGGATGACATCATCGAAAACTACGGTGCGGATACGCTACGAATGTATGAAATGTTCCTCGGGCCACTGGAATTATCCAAGCCCTGGAATACGCACGGCATAGACGGCGTCTACAAGTTTCTGAGAAGGTTCTGGAACCTTGCACATGATAACAACGGCAACCTGAACGTCAGCAATGAAGAGCCAACACGCGAAGAGCTGAAAGTTCTTCACAGGACACTTAAGAAAATTGAGTATGACATCGATCATTTCTCTTTTAATACCTCTGTGAGCGAATTTATGATCTGCAGCAATGAATTGAGCTCATTGAAATGTAACAAACGCGCGATCATCGAACCTTTGGTTATTGCTCTCGCGCCTTTCGCGCCTCACATTGCTGAAGAACTTTGGAGTGAACTGGGCAAAACCGATACGATCTTTAACGCGTCCTTCCCGGCTTATGACGAACAATATCTGAAGGAGAACTCGTTCGAATACCCTATCTCCATCAATGGAAAAGTGCGGGCCAAGATGAACTTTGCACTTGACATGCCAAAGGAAGATATCGAAAAGATTGTACTGGCATCAGAGGCAGTGATCAAATGGACCGAGGGGAAAGCGCCGAAGAAGATTATTGTTGTCCCTGGACGAATTGTCAATCTTGTGATTTAGGAGGTATAGGGTATAAGGCATAAGCTATAAGATGTGGAGAGGGTGAGGGTAAAGAGATGGATGCTGGACCCACATTAGGCAACATTTGTTAAATTAGCGTTCCCTAACTTCAATCGAATGCGCCATTCAAAAATCGTAGGCCTGGGTCACCACGTGCCTGAAACCGTCATTACTAATCAGTACCTCTCAGAGCTGATGGAAACGAACAACGAATGGATCGTTGAGCGCACAGGAATCCACGAACGGAGGTGGATGAATCCAGCAAAGGATACCGTGGCCAATATGGCGGCGAAAGCGGCGCGAATGGCATTGGAACGGGCGAAGCTGACGGAAAAGAATATCGATTTTATCGTGTTTGCCACCATCACTCCAGACTATTTTTTTCCTGGATCAGGTGTATTGCTTCAACGCGAATTGGGCCTTGATGGAAAGATAGCAGCACTGGATATCCGGAATGCATGCTCAGGATTTATATACGCTCTTTCCGTCGCTGATCAATTCATTAAGACAGGAATGTATAAGACCATCTTAGTTATTGGTGCAGAGATACAATCAACAGCCTTGGACATAACCACACGAGGACGAAACACTGCCGTGATATTCGGCGACGGTGCGGGCGCGGCTATTCTTCAGCCATCTGACAAGCCGGGAATATTGTCAACGCACCTTCACTCCGACGGTACATTTGCCGAGGAGCGTTATGTTAAGGATCCGGGAAGCAGCAGACCGCACAGCGAGAGGCAGCCGGAACAGATCCTCGACACTTCCACTTTTAAAGTCTTCATGAACGGAAACCAGGTATTCAAACACGCCGTAGTGCGATTCATGGAAGTCATCAATGAGGCACTGGAGGCTAACGGTTTGAAGAAAGAGGATATTAACCTTCTTGTACCTCATCAGGCGAACCTAAGGATCAGCCAATACATCCAGGAAAAGCTGGGGCTCTCCAACGATCAGGTGTATAATAACATCATGCGGTACGGAAATACAACGGCGGCATCGATTCCCATTGCACTCAGTGAGGCCTGGGCTGAGGGCAAAATCAAAGAAAATGATTTAATTTGTTTAGCAGCCTTTGGCAGTGGATTTACGTGGGCGTCTTCATTGATCCGTTGGTAGCGGCGTTATCCGTTAAATCGCCCGGCATGTTAGACATAGACAGTGATACGACCAAGGAAATGGTTGGGCGATCAATTCGATTCATTGCGTTTAGTGGATGACAGTTTAATGGTTTGAATTCTTAACTTTTACTGATAACGGATAACGACAGACATGAAGACCTCTGCTTACAACCCCAGCCCGCTGGAAGTTGATTTCGCCAATGCCCTATACGTTCTGCAAAAAGAACTCGAAAAGAACCTTCACGACAATCAGATCATTCACGTAGAAAGTCAAATAAGGCGGGATAACCCGATGGTCCGGTTCAGCCTTCTTGACAAGGACGGAGATCCTCATGAAGTAGTGATCCGCATTATTCAAATACCGGATAAATTCTAACCATCGGATTACACGCCAACTTTAATTACTTTCGCTTTAGTCCCA
>DASVBA010000483.1:0-3833 GCA_036376095.1 Chryseolinea sp. | reverse complement strand
GGCGAATGGACTGACACGATGGCAACAGATCCTCCACCAATGACTGCAGTTGGAAAAGGAACTCAGGATTTTCCAGCGATTGTGAAAGCAGCCGAGGGTGCCACAGAGTGGCTGGTGGTGGAGATGGATAAGTGTGACTGTGATGTCTTCACATCTATTAAGGAGAGCTACGCCTATCTGACCGAGAATGGACTTGGCAGGGGAAGGACATAAGTACATTTTTTCATAAATAGTCAAAATTCATAGGCATACCTTACGCCTGAAGTTTCCTACATTTTGAAAATAATTCCCATTTTGGTCTTCCAATATTAAAAAAACAGCTAAATTTAGTTGATTTGCGAGCCCGCAATCATGGCATACTTTTGTAAGTAGGTAGATATATTACATCAACAAAGATGAACTTCAAGGCAATCATCATCCGACTGTATTACATGCTGATTTATTCCGATGGCAAGGTAAATCAGGGGGAGATTTCCCTCGGCAAGAAAATGATCGAAACAGAAGGGATTTCCGATGCCGAATTCAACGCCCAAATCGAAGTTCTCAAAAAGAAGGATAGTTCCGTTGTCTACAAGGAATGCCTTGCTGACTTGAAACGACTCAAGACAGATCTTCAAATTCGAAGCATCGCCTGGATGTGTGTATTAGCGAATTCAGACGGATTCATGGATAAGGCGGAATGGCAGTTCATTTACAAGATTTATCACAAGGAACTGCATTTGCCTTTGGACGACATTATGGAAGTACAGAAAGAGCTAAGCAAACTTACCCGGGACAATACAGCGTTTCTGACTTCGACTCTGCCGGTCAATCGGGCCAGCTGACCAGGTACGAAATCTGGCAAACTTTGCAAATTTTGTGATACCCCCTTTTTCCGGGGATGTGTAATTTGGTGGGATGCAAGTTCCTACCTACCAACCCCTCTTCCACCAGGCCTCGCGCCGGCGTGATATCTTCCTGAAACCAGCGGCTAAAGAAGCGATTATTATCATTGTTTCATGCTGTTTCCTGGGACTATGCTATGCCTTGTTGTGGGATCGCCATGATACGATTGTTCCTTTAATCAACGGAATCATTATCGGACTAGCCTGCGGTATGTCTGTTGCATTGGGAGAGTACGTTTTATTTAAATCCATCGGAAGGCGATTGAATTTTATTTCGATTTTTTTCCTAAAAATCGTTTTCTACGTTTGCCTCCTTAGCTTTTCAATCTTCTCGGTTATTCTGACTTCCAGAAGTATCGAATATAAACAGGATCTCATAACAACTTTTTACGGAGAGCCCTTTCAACATCTGCTCTATAAGGAGGATTTTCACATTATGGTAATTTATGCGATTGTTATGATGGCGGTTATCATTTTCACCAAACAAATGAGCCGTAAGATGGGACAACGTGTTCTTTTTAATTATATAACTGGTAAGTATACAAGGCCATATTACGAGGAGAGAATATTCATGTTTATCGATCTTGATTCGTCCAGTTCACTGGCGGAGACTTTGGGAGACCTTAGGTATCACCAGTTTCTCAATGAGTTCTATTATGATATTACTGATGATATTGTCGATGCACACGGCGAGATCTATCAGTATGTAGGTGATGAGGTCGTTGTTACGTGGAAATTAGAACGGGGCCTTGATTCAGGGAATTGCATACTTGCATATTTTAAGATAGTTGAAAAGATCGAAAAGGTGAAGGAAAAATACATTGCAAGGTTTGGTACTTATCCACGTTTTAAAGCAGCGGTTCACTGCGGGCAGGTCATAGCGGCGCAAATTGGGGATATAAAATCAGAGATTGTTTTTCATGGTGATGTGGTGAACACGACGTCGAGGATCGAACGACTGTGTTCTGATTTGGGGGAGAGGTTCTTAATATCAAAAGATCTCCTGGTGCAATTGCCGGAATGGTTTGTGGAACACTTCGTTTCTGTGGGAAATGTTAAACCGCGGGGAAAGCAACGACTGGTCGGGCTGTTTGGATTCAGAGAAAAGGCTTCTAAAACGGATGTTGTTGTCCAATCAAGCGCAAGCTGCCTCTGATGCCAAATAAAAACGGGGAAAGTCAACGAATTGACTTTCCCCGTCCCGTTAAATATTGACCGTAGTCAACATTCAACCCTAAATGCTTTCAAAAAGACTAAAACTTACACAGCCATTTTTCAATTGCTGCTCCGTTTCGAAGCCTCTTCTTAAGTTGCCCCAAGTAGAGACACAATCAACCGTACCGGCTTCTTTAATTCCTATTCTCCGTAGAAAACAGGAGGTTTGTTTACCGATATCGCCGAGTAGTTTTCTGTTAGCGACTTAGTGATATGAAGATACTTTCTGATTGACCCCACTCCAAATAATTTTAAAAAAAGTAGTCCACAACTTGTCAACGAAGTTATGCACATGTGATAAATTGTGGAGAAAATTCCCGTGACATAACCTTCACAACGAGGCAGCTATCCGCAGATCAGGTCTTCTGTTTCTTTTTCCTCGCGGATGGAAAAAGTACGTTGTTAAGGATGAGCCTGTATCCTGGCGAATGTGGATACAAGTTGAGGTCTGTCGGGCCTCTTCTTCTGCCGGGTGATCCTTCGGGATCGTGACCACTGTAATAAGTCCAGTGTCCTTTACCCAACTCGCCGTAAATATAGCGTACGTTGTTCAACCTGGCGTTCTCACCCAACACCAGCGCCTCTGGCTTTACAGTGAACTTGTTAAACGAAGTTGTCTGACCCGTAAATTCCTTTATTACATTTTCATGATCCTGCGTGAGCATTGATGGCACGATATCCCACTTCGCAGAGAACTGAAACAACCGGAAGTAATCACGACTTTGTTCAAAAAAATCCGGTCTGCCGGTGTTTATATCCGAAAACCTTCTGCTATTGCCGAATTCAAGAGTAAAATTTTCGAAAGCAAGCGCCTTTGAAAAATCCAGTTTGCTCTGCACTTCAGGGGAGTCGTCGTCAAAAAACTCCGTAAATCGTATACCTTCAGCCGCAAGCGCAATATCAAACGTCTCCGCTCCGGAGCACATCGCGAACAGGTATCCGCCGCCTGCACAAAAAGCTTTGATCTTTTTTGCTACATCAAGTTTCATTTCTGAAACCGTACCATATCCTAATCTTGTAGCCGTCGCTTCCTGAAGCTTCGATTCAATAACAGCTGATTCCCTCCACATAAAACGCCAGTGTTGTCCCGTGAAATCCTCGTGATGAAGATGCAACCAGTCGTACTTCGCAAGGTCATCCTTCAACACGGCATCGTCATAAAGTATCGTGTACGGAATTTCAGCATAATCAAGGACGGTGATCACCGCGTCAGTTTCGTCGGCAACCAGCTCATTCTTAATAGAGTAAACAGCAACCCGGGGAGCCGACTCCAACTTGACAACATTCATGTTTACTTCTGGATTTGCAATTTCTCTAAGGATGGCGTTGGTTTTCCCATCGGAAATGATTTCCGCAGTTACGCCACGAACAAGACATTCGTTCTCAATCTCGGCGGAATAGGGTATAAGAAAACTCCCACCACGGTAGTTCAATAACCAGTCAACATCAATCTCTTTCTTGAGAACAAAATAGGCGAGTCCGTAAGCTTTTAAATGGTTCTTTTGAGCATCATCCATAGGAACCAGAATGGACAGCCCGTGGCAAAGTCCAAATGAAAGAACAAAAAACAGGATGAAAACACTTTTCACCATACCGCTTTGACTTCAATCCTATATTCTTATAATCTGCGCATTTTTTTTAACTTTTACAATTGCTTTTATATTAAGCGAATCCAGGTTTTCTTATGAATTGCTTTTGCAGAAGAATTATTGCAGCCGTTGGGCTTTTGCTTTC
>DASVBA010000482.1:0-3440 GCA_036376095.1 Chryseolinea sp. | reverse complement strand
ATCAACTTCATGAAGACAGCGGTAAATCAGATCCTGGAAAGCCGCGGACAACAAACACTCGATGCCGTTTCTTTCCTTAAAGTGATGAAAGAGAAAATGAAGCTTGTGGACATCGATCAGTCTCTTTTGAACCGTTCGCTTAATGAAGGATTTTCCGGCGGTGAAAAGAAACGCAATGAGATATTTCAGATGGCGATGCTCGAACCGAAACTCGCGATCCTTGACGAAACAGATTCCGGCCTCGATATCGATGCTTTGAAGATTGTCGCGCATGGCGTCAACAAGTTGCGCACGAAATCAAATGCCGTTGTAGTCGTAACTCACTACCAGCGCCTGCTTGATTATATCGTTCCCGATTTTGTTCACGTGCTGTACAAAGGCAAAATTGTGAAGTCCGGAAATAAAGACCTTGCCCTGGAGCTTGAAGCAAAAGGCTACGATTGGATCAAGGATGAAGTAACGGTACTATAAAGAAATTGTGAGATGAGCGTAGCCGTGAACGAGAAAAATGCAACTGAAGAAGTTGTCGCGTTAATACAAAAGAGTTTAGCTGGAAGTCCCCTGCTCCAGGCCCAACGCGTGGAAGCGCTGGAGGCATTCAAAAAACTGGGCCGTCCCGCGCCCAAAGCCGAAGAATATAAGCATACGCCGGTTACGCGCATTCTTCAAAAGAATTTCAATTTTGAGAAACCATCATCCTCCGGCGGTGAAGTAAATGCTGGTGATTTTTTTATTCCAGGGATCGAAGCAAATGTAATCGTGCTTGTCAATGGCATCTTCAAAAAAGAATATTGCTCGATTATCTCTCCTTCGTCTGAGATCGCTATTGTTGAGCTTAACGACGCGCTCGGAGAGAAAGACAGCGTGGCAGCAAGTCATAGTGGCCAGTACGCTGATTTCAAGGCTGATCCATTTACAGCATGGAATACAGCCGCCTGGACCCACGGTGTATTCATTCACGTTCCCGATAATACGGTTGTCGACAAGCCGGTAGTGATCTATAACCTTCACGACGCACGCGATGGCCAGGTGATTTCCGCAAACAGGAATCTAATTGTCGTCGGTAAGAACAGTGAGGTCACAGTTGTTGAAAAATTTGATTCGTTAGGGGAACACGCCCATTTTTCGAATTCAGTAACGGAGGCCGTCGTAGGTCCCAATTCAGGGCTCGAACTTTACTCCGTGCAAAACGATGGCGGTAATCGCTACCAGCAGGGATTGACGCACATACACCAGTCCGATTCAAGCCGTGTAAACACCTTTACGTTCACATTGAATGGTAAATTGGTTCGCAATAACCTTCAGTTGTCACTGGATGGCGAAGGAATCGAATCCCACATGTTTGGTCTGTACCTGGTAACAGGAGATACACTTGCAGATAACCACACCGTTGTAGATCACCGCAAGCCGAACTCGTTTAGCAACGAGATATATAAGGGCATCATGGATGGAAATTCAAAAGGAGTTTTCAACGGAAAGATCTACGTTCGCCCACAAGCACAAAAGACGAATGCTTTCCAGGCCAACAGAAATATTCTACTGTCAGATAAGGCTGTGGTGAACACAAAACCCCAGCTCGAGATCTGGGCTGATGATGTCAAATGTTCTCATGGTTGCACCACAGGTCAGCTTGATGAAGAAGCGATGTTCTACTTACAGACCAGGGGGATCAACAAGGAAACCGCCAGGGCTATGATGCTCTATGCATTTGCTATAGAGATATTGGATAACGTCAAAAACAAGGGGCTTAAAGAATACTTTGACCAGTTGGTAAGTGAGCGGCTCCACAAAAACTTCTAATATGACAACACATCACGTCTTGTCTACACACCTTGATGTTGAAACGCTGAGAAAACAATTCCCTGTCCTCCATCAGCAGGTGAATGGCCGTGATCTGGTATACTTCGATAATGCGGCGACATCCCAAAAGCCTCTTTCGGTCATCAATGCTCTGACCGATTACTACCAGAGCTACAATGCCAACATACACCGTGGTATTCATACCCTCGCGGAGAAAGCGACACGTGCCTACGAAAACACAAGAGAGGTCGCAAAGAATTTTATCAATGCCAGGTCTGTTCAGGAAATCGTCTTTACCCGTGGTGTCACGGAAGGTATCAACCTTGTGGCATCATCCTACGGACGAACTTTCATCAACGAAGGAGATGAAATAATAATTTCCGGCCTGGAGCATCACTCGAACATTGTGCCGTGGCAGTTTGTTCGCGATGAAAAAAAGGCAACGTTAAAGGTCATACCGGTCACTGATGACGGACAGCTCGACCTGGATGCGTACAAAAAGCTTCTCAGCAAAAAAACAAAAATTGTCTCTGTCAATCATGCGTCGAATAGCATGGGAACTGTCAATCCTATTAAGGAGATGATTCAACTCGCCCATGAAGCTGGCGCGCTGGTGCTCATTGATGGCGCACAGGCAGGGGCTCATCTGGCAATAGATGTTCAGGATCTGGATTGCGACTTCTATGTCGTTTCTTCACACAAAATGTACGGACCGACTGGCACAGGATTCCTTTACGGAAAGAAAGACATCCTAGAGAAGATGCCACCTTATCATGGCGGCGGTGAAATGATCAAGGAAGTTACTTTTGAAAAGACAACATACAACGACCTACCATACAAGTTTGAAGCGGGAACACCTAACATTGGCGACGTCGTTGCATTGAAATATGCGATGGAATTTATTCTGTCATTGGGCCGCGAAACGATTGGTGCTCATGAACACGAGCTATTAGCTTATGCGACGTCCCGCGTTTCTTCCCTGAAGGGGATCAGATTAATAGGCACAGCCCCGGAAAAAGTTAGCGTGCTTTCTTTTACAGTCGAAGGCATACATCCCTTCGACATCGGACAGATGCTTGACGCCCGTGGAATCGCAGTTCGGACAGGACACCATTGCACCCAACCTCTAATGGATCGCTTTGGAATAGAAGGAACTGTGAGAGCTTCATTTGCTGTTTATAACACTAAAAAGGAAATCGACCAGCTGGTCGAAGGACTGGAGCGCATCATAAATTTCCTCAAATAAATCTGCCAGCATGACCATTAACCAAATACAGGACGAAATCATTAATGAATTTTCCCTGCTGGATGGCGACATGGAGATGACTGTATTCTATGTAATGGAATTGGGACAAAAGCTTCCGCCCATGCCGGAGGAAGACAAGACTGAAGAAAACGTCGTGAAAGGCTGCCAGTCCAAGGTATGGCTGACCTCAAAGCTGGAAGATGGCAAGGTTTATTTTTTTGCCGACAGCAATACGGCAATCACAAAAGGGCTGGTGAGTTTGCTTACGCGGATATTCAACGGACAAACTCCCGGAAACATCCTTTCCTCCGAGCTTTATTTTATGCAGAGGATCGGAATGGAAAGATTTATCGGTACGCAGCGGTCCAATGGATTTGCTGCCATGATCAAGCAG
>DASVBA010000478.1:0-11839 GCA_036376095.1 Chryseolinea sp. | reverse complement strand
GGAAAAGACATTTGTTCAAGGATGGATTCAGCCGGCTGTTTACCGGCCCAGGCGAAGCAAGAGATCCGTGCGTGATCAAGATTGGAGAAAAGTGGCACCTCTATTACGCCGGTTATGAAAACGGTGATCAACCCAATAAAGGTGGTTTCTTTGTGCGCACCTCAAAAGACCTTATCAATTGGTCACCTTACAAGTTGATACACCGCGATCCTACTTTTGGTTCGAATAGCTGGAAACACGAATGTCCTCATGTTGTCTATCGTGATGGCTATTATTACCTGTTCCGGACAGAAAATTACTATGAAGCAAAAACGCACGTATACCGCAGCGATGATCCTGCAGATTTCGGAATAGATGCTAAAACTGCCCAAGCGAAATACGTGGGACCGATTGCCTGCGCAGCACCTGAGATTTACAATGTTAACGACGAAGAGTTTCTCTCTTCCAATCACGACCCTGTTGGGGGGACCATGATGTGCCGGATAAAATGGGAAGACGCCTGACCGCGACAACATTTCACCCCTTTGGATTCCAGGTATGTCTTTCTTCCTGAACATACATCGCCCAGCTATACAACGCATCGTATAGCTTTTCTCCGATTGCAAGCTGTTCGTGATCATCGATGAAATTGTGGGACAGCCCGGCTGATATGGCCCAGAGACCCGCAGATTGCGGGGCCAGTTCGAATCGGTCTGTATCTGCGCCCCTTACGATGACGGCGATCTGTTGTATCGCCTTATCGCGAATGTTGTGCTTCCTGACTATATAGTCGAATGTGCATTCATCGCCAACATGCGAATACTCGGCACCTGGGATATCGTATGGAATAGCGTCCAACTCCTTCGCTTTGGCAAACACCTGATCCCGGGGAACAAAAATAAACTCAGCCGAAGTATCCACAAACTTCTTTATCAGCCACGGACAGGCTATACGATCAATCTTGGGCCGCTCGCGTGTGATCCATTTCATGCTGTTGTTCGATTAATTCGAAAAATCCAATGTTAATCCAATATTGTCCTTCAAAGCCCTTTCATAAACGATTGCGGCGGCTGCGACATCTTGTAGAGCCATACCGGTGCTATCAAACACGATGACCTCTTCGTTGTTGGTTCTGCCTTTCTTACTCCCTGTAATGACCTCGCCCAGTTCCGCATGAATGTGGGACATCGACACCTTTCCTTTCTTCAGCGCGTGATGAAGATCACCGATGGTTGCACACTGTTCCGATATATCTGTTACAACCTTGGACGAGGCGATCAGTTCCGCGTCGATCTCATTTTTTTCTTCATTGTCGCTACCAATAGCGGCCACGAAACACCCTGGGTTAACGTGTCTCTTAAATAATAGCGGCTGTTTTGACGGGGTGCAGGTCACGCATATGTCGCTTTGCCGCGTGGCTTGTTCCAGATCTTTCACGGGTGAAATCTTGATCCCCAATACTCTCGAAAACCTCGATGAAAATTCCACCGATCGCTCATGATCGACATCAAAGGCATACACTGTCTGAATTTTCCTGACGTGAGTTATCGCTTTCAAAGAAATAATCCCTTGATTTCCGCATCCGCAGATCGTGACCGTTGACGAATCTGTTTTGGATAGATACTTGCCGGCGACTCCCGTTGCCGCTCCTGTCCGAAGAATAGTCAACTCCATGGAATCCATCACGGCCAGTGCTTTTCCATTGTCGGCATTGAATAAAATCAATATCCCCTGCACCGTTGGAAGGTGAAATCTTTTTGGGTTATCCGGAAGGTTTGCGTTTGTTTTGGCGACGAAGTAGTGTTGATCGAGCATCATCGCGCCCGCTTTTATATGAAATGATCCTGCATCAACATGCACGGCTAATACTTTTGGAGGCTGTGTCTTGCCCTCAGCATAAAGCCTGAAGGCCATCTCTACCGCAGGGATGCACGTTCCAATGTCCAATAGAGTTGTTATATCCTTCCTGGAAAGAAGGATGGTCTGGCGCGATGTCATCGAGTTTTTCTGATTCGATAACAAGGGTACTAACTCTTCTAAAAAAAGTATAGAATGGAATTAACCGTTTGGTATCCGGTTTACTTTTGTCAAGGTCATCCTGAGAGATAAAACCTTCCGCTCAAGAAGTTGAAATGACACTGTCATTATTGGCGATAAAGCGACGTTTAGCGGCGTCGCATTTTCTTCTTATCTGCAAATGTATCATCAATCATCCCCGCTTCAAACAACAGCGCGCGTACCTGCTCTTCGTTTATATCCTTAAATGAATGAAAATACATCACATATACCTGCTTGCGTCCCTCCGCTTTCAGAAGTCCCTCGTCGTTGCTCATAAGATTTCCCTGGCAAAACCCGAGGGACACTCCCTTCGTCTTTTGTGCTTCAAGTGTTCTCTTTGGTCCCCAGAAAACCGAAGCCGGCCAGATAAAACAGATCTGCCGGTAATGCGAATAAAACGGAACGCCTTCGCCATAATATTCTTTCTCTGTGGCTGCAGGCAAACACTCTATCACCAATGCACGAAGACGCTTCACGATCAACTGCTCATCTTTGGGCAGGTTCATGATCATTTCGTCTACGGATTTTTTTGTTGGCATCTTTCAAAATCGTCACGTTGGATCGGTGTGCACCCTCATTCCAAATTTGACTGGTGACAATCTCCGATGTCGTCTATTTTCCTTTTAGCCAATGATCGAAATAGGAGATCATTGTTTTTTCCGTGTCATCCAACACCGTGCCGTACCAGCCATGGCCTTCACCTTTCACAATGATAACTTCTGCAGGGACCCCTGCGTTCTTTAGCACCCTCTCCAATTCCTCTACCTGCTCCAACGATATCAGGGGATCTTTTTCGCCGTGAAAGATCAACACTGAAGCGTCGCCTTCGTCGACAAAGGTTCTTGCCGACATCTTCAATAATTTGGGATCATCCGGGTCTGTAGTTCCTGTGAATTCAGAAATTACTTGACTTAGTGGCTTTTTGTAATATTCAGTTATCTGCTTTTCGACATCGGCCGAAAGCTTACGCCGAAGCGATCTGGTAAAATCGCCTGCGCTGCAGAATGTAGCAACAGCTTTGACTTTACTGGATGTTGTGGAGTGAGTATTTCCTTCCAATCCATCTGCACCTGACGTAAACCCAAGCATTAGCGCAAGATAACCACCGGCCGAATCGCCCACAGCGCCGATTCTGTCAGGATCTATATTGAATTCTTTTGCGTGTTCGCGAAGGAACCGAACAGCAGCTTTAGCATCGTAAACTTGTTCGGGCCACTTGTATTGAGGAGCAAATCTGTATCCCACTGATACAGCCACATAACCCGCCTGTGCAAGTTTGATAATCCGCTTGTGGCCATGCGATTTGTCACCCGCCTGCCATCCTCCACCATGAAAATGAATCACCGCAGGAAAAGGTCCTGTCCCCGTTACTGGTGATGCCATGTCCAGGTTAAGAGACACCCCATCGACCGTTGAATAAACAATATCCTTATTTATCACCGGAAGGGACTGTGCAAGCAGCGTTTCAGTCAGGATCGACACCGAACAGCTTAGTAGTATCTTCCATCTCATGTGAACAAATTCAATCTTGTTTATCACAACTACTTTTACATTTTACATTCGACATTTTACATTTTACATTCCCCCCACACCCAAACCCAAACCCACCCACCAATGCGTCACCATGTATCAATACCCCACCTTACCATTTGAATGTTATATATTTTGTCGCGAACTTCTTTATTGTAGATTCGCAATTACTCCCCTATCACCGTTTGGCTACCAGCCCTTGCGGAAAGGGCCTAAACTTGACCTTACTATGAGAACGATCCTTTTATTATTATGTCTGCTCTGCCTTTATGCAGAAATAGTTGCACAGAAAAAGCAGTCTGCACCTGCCATGACGTCCAGCAAGAAGGCTGTAGTCGACCATGTCGGCAATCAGTCGGCTAAGCTTATTGCTATTAGTGATCAGATCTGGGCTGCGGAGGAAACCGCTTTTGAGGAGCAGGCCTCTTCGAAACTACTTGCCGATTATGCAGAAGCGAATGGCTTCAAAGTAGAGCGTGGTGTGGCGGAAATTCCAACCGCATTCGTGGCTACGTATGGCAGTGGAAGTCCGGTTATTGGAATATTGGGAGAGTTTGATGCGTTGCCCGGTCTCTCCCAGAAAGCGGTGCCTGTGAAGGACCCCTTACATGAGGGCAAACCCGGCCACGGCTGCGGACATAATCTTTTTGGCACTGCTAGTTTAGGTGCGGCAGTTTCCATCAAGCAAATGATCGAACAGGGCAAGTTGAAAGGAACCATCAAGTTCTTCGGCACACCGGCGGAAGAAAAATTCTTTGGAAAATTGTGGATGATCCGTGCTGGCGTGTTCAACGGTGTAGATGTGATGATGGATTGGCATCCTGGTGACGAAACTAAAGCGGCCGTACAAACCGGCCTGGCACTCGTTGATTTTATTGTCGAGTTCAATGGTCAGGCGGCACACGCTTCGAGTGATCCCTGGAACGGAAGAAGTGCCAGCGACGCACTTGAGCTATACACCGCAGGCATTAACTATTTACGGGAGCATATCAAGCCGACTGTTCGCATTCATTATCACATCCAGGATGCGGGAAAAGTCGTTAATGTCGTTCCGGACTATTCCCGGGTGTGGGTACGTGTGCGCGATAGTAAGCGTGAAGGAATGAATGAAGTGTATGAACGTGTCAAGAAGATGGCTGAGGGTGCGGCCATCCTCGCGAATGTAGAGTACAAAATTTCCCTGGTATCAGGAATTTATGAAGTGTTGGTGAACCGCACTGGCGCGGATTATCTTACGAAAAACCTGGAGCTGCTTGGTGCCTTGAATTATACGAACGAAGAAGTAGCATTCGCGAAGAAGATTCAGGAGAGCACTGGAAAACCACAGGATGGCTTGCACAGCAAAGTTGAACCGTTGGAAGCAACTGATCCGAATTATGGCGGCGGCTCAACGGATGCAGGTGATGTAAGTTGGGTGGTTCCAACCCTCAGACTAAGCGTTGCCACCGCACCGCTTAATACCCCCTGGCACTCCTGGGCGGTAGTGGCCTGTGGTGGGATGTCCATTGGTCATAAGGGTATGCTGCACGCGTCCAAAACGCTGGCTATGACAATGGTTGATCTATTTGAAGATCCCAAAAAAGTAGAAGCTGTTAAAGCAGAGTTCACGAAGGGCAAGGGCGATCACGTGTACAAAGGACTGCTACCGGATGGGCCACCGCCGCTCGGGCAGAAATAGTAACACTTTATTCTTTCGCGTCATCCCGGTTACAGCTTTTGTTGACGGCTGTGCTCTTAATGTCGCTATTTGATCTAATGGAATCAGGCAGGTCTTGCGCCTTCCATATTGCTATAGGCAGTTTTCAGCTTTCCTGTTGTTTTGCTGTTAGTCTAATATCTCACACTTAAAACCATGCTCCTTTACGAGTATCATTATCCTTAACGCCTCCATGTTGTCTCCTTCAACCCTAAGCACCTTATCACAATCTGAAAGGTCAAAATTAATTTTAAATGAAGGGAATGCTTCAGACAAAGCACAAAGCAACATTTTGCTTTGTGCCTCTTTCTGAACATTTGTCTTAAAAGCTTCAACCATCCTTTAATAAATTACAAATTATGCTAGTGTGATTTTTGGGACTTGTTCTTCAATGTTAACAGTAGTTCGTCCAACTGTTCTAAGCCCATAGTATACCCTTCCTGGAAGCCCATTTCAATCATCTTCTCTAAGCGGGCAAGGGACTCATTGTAAATAGTAATAGTGACCATTGTCGTTCCGTTTTGTTCGCTGAAATTGTAATCCCATTCCGAACCCGGCAATTCAGGGTTTTCGTCTTTGTCTGCAAAAGCATTAAACAGTTTGAAATTGGTTTTTGGGCTAATGGAAGTGTATGTCTGAATTAACCAACGCGCTTGTCCGTCCGGGCTTACCATTGCATAAAATCTTCGCCCGCCGACTTTGAAATCCATAACTTTCGTTCTTGCTACAAAGGGTTTAGGCGCTACCCATTGGTCAAGGATTTCTGCTTTGGTAAATGCATCCCATACCAGAGACAAGTCAGCGTCAAATTCTCTTGTTACGATTACAGTTTTCGAAGCTTTGTCAACGGTAAAATCAAATAGTAGATTGTTCTTCATTTTTTTTGTTTTTTAAGTGTTAGCAATACTTTGTCTAGTTGATTGAATTGAGTTTCCAGAATATTCTTGAATTGCTCAATCCATTTATCAATCTCTTTCACTTTAGCTGCATTGACGTGATAATAGATTTCCCTTCCCTTTTGTTCTTGCCTCACTAATTCACATTCCGTAAGAATTTGAATGTGTTTTGAAACGGCTTGCCTGCTGGTATGAAATTCTTCAGCCATGGCATTGGGCGTCATGGCCTGGGCGGCCAGCATAAGCAAAATCGCTCTTCGTGTAGGGTCGGCTATGGCCTGAAAAACGTCACGTCTTGTTTCCATTGTGCTTTTTATATGCAATCAAGTAGTTGCAAATATAAGTGCAATTATCTGGTTGCGCAATTTTTTTTGAAATTTATTTCAGCTTGAGGATTAAAAGGCAGTCGAAATGCTAAGGCCGACCATTGGTTTATAGTCGTGCATATTCTCTGTCAGTTGTAAATGTGTGTCCCGGCGGAATGAACAACCTTCCACTGCCCGTCGGATTTCCTGAACAAATAAAGCCACGACCCTCTTGATTTTATGGTATCCCCGGACTCCATTACAGCTAGCCAGTCAAATTTTGTCGCGTACGAGACCGTATTTTCGTTAAGTACCAAAGCTTCTCCATTACTCCAGTTTAGATAGGACATTTCTTTCATGGTAGCGAAGAAGTCACCATAGTCCTTTACAATGACAGAGTTGTAATCGGTACTTAACTCACCATCACCTGCTAAAACAAAATCCTTCTCATCTGACCAAAAATTCTGAACCCATTCTAAATCTTTACGCTTAACAGCATCCGCATAACCATCCAGTCGTCCTTGAACTTCCTTTGCAATTGCAATCCGCTCTGCTTCTGAAATATTGTCCGGGTTGCCGCAACTTGAAAGTTGAGCTGAAATTCCAATGGCTAAACAAAGTTTGAATGCTTTCATAAGTATATTTTTTTGTCTAAGGTTTTAAATCTGCCCAATAGTTTTTGTTGAACCGAATTTACTACGTTTTGTCGCTTTGCTCACCATCTTTTCTAGTCGTCCATTGTCCAAGCGCGACATGAGCCCCCAACGCGTGTGTATTGGCCGATGGCCTCATATTTTCCTATTCTCAACTCTCCGTTCTACCCCTGCATCTACAGGCATTTCATCGACTTTGTATGGTATCGTCTTTCTACCATAACGAAATGCAACCTTCCATGCCCTTCGAAAAGCTTCCCGCTCACAAACAAATTCCATCCTCATCAACTTCATCCTAGCACGATTCATAAATAATGCTTTTATTCACATAGTACCAACCCCTCCGAAATGCACGCTCACAAAGAACTTGGCTGCCGGCTCCTTCTTTTCCTGGCAGGCACATGTTTCACCGTCGCCTCCTGCACTAAAAGTGACAACGCCATCACAACTCCCATTGAAGTCCCCGAAGGATTCGAGGTTGAAGTGGCCGCTGGTCCCGACCTGGTGGACTATCCGATGTTTGCTATGGTGGACGAAAGGGGCCGTCTTTTTGTATTTGAATCCACCGGCAATGTGTACAGAAAAACTCAGTCGGCGCTCGATAGTCCACAGTTCCGCATCAATCTGCTTGAAGACTTGAATGGTGATGGTAAATATGATAAAAGCACCATCTACGCCGACAAGGTTGGCTTCCCTCAGGGCGGCGTGTTCTACAAAGGAAGTCTTATTGCATCATCAGCACCCGATCTGATAAAATTTACTGACTCCGATGGAGATGGTGTAGCCGAAAAACGCGAAGTACTTCTATCGGGATGGGAGTTGAATGTCAATGCAAACAGCCTCATCGGCCCGTTCATGGCTCCTGATGGATGGCTATACCTTACCAGCGCTATCGAAGGTTTTGACGTCATGTCAAAAGAAGGAGTCCGAATGAAAGGCGAAACGGCCCGGGTGTGGAGAGTAAGGCCTGACGGTTCAAATCTTGAGTGGATATCTGCAGGCGGAATGAACAATCCCGTGGGTCTAACATTCACCACAGCTTCCGAAGTGTTGGGAGTACAAACGTATTTCACCGACCCTAAAGCCGGGCAACGCGATGCCTTGATGTACTGGACCGAGGGCGGAATTTATCCGAAGCCAAATAGTAACATCACACGTGATGCGCTGCCTTTGACCGGAGAGCTTATGCCCGTTGTCACCAAGTACTCAAGGGTGGCACCTGCTGGGATTACGCGTTATCGCAATAATTCGTTGGGTGAAGATTTTCAAGACAATCTTTTCAGCGCTCAATTCAATACGCATCGTGTGCTTCGTCATAAGCTGATCCGTGATGGTGCATCCTTCCGGACGGAAGATGAAGTTTTCTTTTCTACCTCCCACGAAGACTTCCACCCCACTGACGTGCTCGAAGATGGTGATGGTAGTTTATTGATTGTGGAAACGGGAGGATGGTTCATAAAAGGTTGCCCGCTTTCACAGGTGTCCAAGCCGGAATTGCAGGGATCGATATATCGCGTAAGAAAAAAAGGTGCTGCTAAAGTTGAAGATCCATTTGGCAACGCTATTGATTGGAAGTCCCTGGATGTCGCCGCCGTAACTAAGTATCTCGAAGACGCCCGGCCTTTTGTGGCCGATAAGGCCGTCAATAACCTCGTCGATCGCGGCGGTGAATCTGTTAGCTCCCTTGCGGGTTTGTTAGGAGCATCCACCAATACCTCTGCGCGTACCCGTGCCGTGTTTGCGCTTTACCGGATCAATACCAAAGAATCGATCGCGGCCTTGCGGACCGGGCTGAGCGATGAGGACCTCCAGGTGCGTGTAGCCACTGCGAGAGCCGTCGGACTTGCGAAAGACAAAGGCTCTATCGATCAACTCATCAAAATGATTGCAACCGATGAACCTGCTGGAAGGCGCCAGGCAGCAACCGCCCTTGGTCAGATTGGCGAGCCTGGTGTAATAGCTTCTCTACTCAAAGCTTCCGATGGAGTTAAGGATCGTTTCATTGAACATGGCATCATTTACGCGCTCATCTCCATGAATCAACCCGACCTTGTTAAGAAGGGACTTGCTGATCCATCGGATGATATTAAGAAAGTTGCTTTAATCGCACTGGATCAAATGCAGAACCGGTCCCTGAAAGCCGAGCAGGTCACTCCTTTTCTGGCAAGCAAGGATAGCACCTTAGAAAGGACTGCACGTTGGGTGGTAAGTCACCATCCGGAATGGGCCGCCAGTATGATCACGTACCTTCAAAAACAATTGAACAAACCAAAACTGGAGACCGACGACAAACAACAATTGAAAGACATTCTTGTATCGTATAGCGGTGTCGAATCGATGCAACATTTTATGATCAATCAGATGGCCGGTGGATCCTTGGAAAAGAAACTTTTCATTCTCGATGCGATGAGTGCCTGCGATATAAAGGAAGTTCCCGCCAGCTGGACAATGCAACTCGGAAAGGAACTAACCTCCAATGTTGACGCATCTGTTAAGCTTAGTGCATTAAAATTCATCCGGCTCCATAACATCGCTGCGCTGAACACCACCCTTCAAGGAGTAGCGGATAATGAACAAAACAGCACAGTACTGCGGGTCAACGCCATTGGAACCTCCCTTAATGACAGTACTCGGATGTCTGACCAGCATTTTGATTACTTATATTCACAACTACAGCCCCCCAATGATGCCAGTGTCCGTCAGCAGGTAGCGGGTGTTCTCGGTCAAGCTAAGCTATCAAATGAACAACTGTTGAAGCTTGCAAAGGAGTTTCTCGGCAAAACAGATGCGTTCATACTTCCGCGTTTGATGCCTGTGTTCCGGGGTGCGACAGATATTGAAATCGGAAAAGCCTTGGCAAACGCATTGGAAAACTCAGGGAGCCTTGACAACCTCACGGAAGAGCATCTTCGCGAAACGTTCTCAAAGTATCCTCCGGAGCTGACTGCAACTACAGACAAACTAATGACCAAGTTAAAAGAAGTTCGTGCCGAACGCCTGGCCCGCATCCACGCCATCGAGGGCGGTATTACAAAAGGCGACATCGAGCGCGGAAGGATACTCTTCTTTGGTAAAGCAATTTGTTATACCTGTCACGCGATCGGCAATGAAGGCGGTGACTTCGGTCCGGACCTTACGTCTATTCAGCGCGATCGTTCCGCACATGATCTCGTAGAAGCTATCGTCTATCCCGGTGTTAGCTTTGTCAGGGAGTTTGAAACGTATCAGATCAAAACAAAAGATAATACTTACACCGGAATCATTCAGGAACAAACAGGCGATATGATCCGCCTTGGAATCTCTCCGCAGGAGTCCGTGCAGATCCAACGCAAGGATATCCTATCAACGGAAATTCAGGATGTATCCATGATGCCGCTGGGATTGGATAAATTACTTACCGAACAGGAAATAGCGGACCTCATGGCGTTCCTCATCGGACAAGATCAGGATCCGGAGTTCGACTCTGAACTCTTGCGCTGATAAATCAATAATCATAACTTCATTAAAAGACATCCCAACATGAACCGCCGATCATTTGTCAAAGATGGAATACTGGCCACTACCGCACTCTCCCTCTCTTCATTTTCAAACAAATCAAATGCAGGAATCGCTGACAATGTTTTCAAAATGAAATTCTCTCCCGAGTTTGGCATTTTCGCGGACGTCGCGGGTAGCAATCCCGTGGATCAAATTAAATGGGGACATGACCAGGGGTTTCGTGCGTGGGAAAATACTTTTCTTAAGAACAGGCCCGTCGAAGAACAGGAAAAGATCAGCAAAACAGTCCAGTCTCTTGGGATGGAGTTTGGACAATTCGTGGGCACGATTACCTTTAAAGACGTAACGTTTGCTGGCCGCGATAGCGGATTGAGGGAAAAAGTGCTGCAGGATATCCGCGCCTCCGTAGATATTGCCAAACGAATGAACACTAAATTTATTCACAACATACTCGGCATGTCTGACCCAAAACTTCCCTGGGATTTTCAGATGGCGAATGCTATCGAATTACTGAAACGCATTGCCGGTATTTACGAACCGCACGGACTTATCATGGTTATGGAGTCCATGAACCATAAGATCGATCATCCAGGAATGTTCTTACATACCATACCCCAGGCCTATGCGTTGGCAAAGGCTGTTGGCAGTCCCAGTGTGAAGGTGCTGTTCGATTTTTACCATGTTCAAATCCAGGAAGGAAATGTTTTACCTACGCTGGATTACGCCTGGGATGAAATCGCCTATATCCAGGTCGGCGACACGCCCGGCCGAAATGAGCCTACTACCGGGGAGATCAATTTTCCCAAAGTGTTGCAGCACGTATACGACAAAGGATACCGGGGATTTGTTGGAATGGAACACGGTACAAGCAAACCAGGGAAAGATGGTGAGTTGGCGACGCTCGCCGCATACCGGGCGATCGATCCGAAGTAGAAAGTGAGTGACTTCGTCCTATCTGAAAGTGCGCGCTTCAGGGCTAAAGCCCGAGACTGATTGCTCTCTTGATCTCCGCCATAAATGGCGGAGTTATGAAAAATCGTTGGTTAAAATTAATAAGCAAGACGAGGACCACGATCAATTATGGCGGAGATCAGGCGGAGTTATAAAACATAGACGCTTAAAAATAATAAGAGACGAGAGACTGCGATTTTAGCTGCACAATGCCCACGCATTTTTTAGTATGCAGCGTATTTTTCCTCTTCATATCTAAGCTCATGAGATTCT